>CAZNZH010000583.1:0-4135 GCA_964577445.1 uncultured Myxococcales bacterium | reverse complement strand
TGGTCTGCTCGAATTGGACGCCGGCCATGCGCCGCAACTCGCGCCAGGCCGCGGCCTGACCCAGGGTGTGGGTGAGGGCGGCGGCGAGCACGCTGGGCAGGCCCTGCACCGCGGCCATCAGGCCGTCATGCTCGGCGGGGTCGAGGAAAACGCGGGGGCGCTCGGCGGGAAGGTCGGCGAGCGGCTCGGGGACGTGAGCGCCCAGAAGGCGAAGGAGCAGGCGGCCGACCACTATAAGAGCGTCAAGGACAAGCGGCAGTCGCCGACGTCGGAGCCGCAGGATCGGGGAGACGGGGCCGCGGACGCGCTCGCCAGGGCCAAGACCGAGGCGATCGACGGGAAGGCGGCCGAGATCGAGGCCGGCAATCAGAAGCTGAGAGCGGCCGAGCAGGCGCACGCGGACAAGAAAAAGCGGCTCGAGGCGGAGGGGGGCGAGGAGAAGTCCAAGGACCCGGCGAAGGCGCCGAGGGACGGCGAGGGGGATGGTCAGGACGCGAAGCGCAAAGGCGGCGACGACGCGGACGGCCCGCGGTCGACCAAGCAGAAGCTGAAGGCGACGGCGGCGATGGCGCGGAAGGCCGTCTGGGACAACGTCACCCACACGGTGAAGCAGACGGTGGCGGATATTCGCGGGTCGGTCGGCGAGCTGAAGCGGGCGACCCAGGAGATGGGCGACCACCTGCGGCACCCGGTGAAGGGGGCGCAGCTTGGGAGCGCGCACGTCATCGACCAGCTCAAGGCGGACAAGACCGCGAGCGCTGAGCGGGTGGCGGCGCTGGAGGCGGCGCTGAAGAAGGCGGACAGTGAGGCGGCGCGGATAAAGCGAGAGCTGGCGGAGGCGCAGACAAAGGCGACGGCGCAGCAGGGCGAGGGCGGGGCTCCTGAGGGGGTAGCGGACCCTGGGGGCGACGTGGCGCGGCTCAAAAGAGAGGCGGCTGAGGCGGGGCGGGCGAGCGCGAAGGCGGCAAAGGCTCACGCGGACGGGCAGGCGCGCCACGAGGCCGTCACGGCGAAGATCGACGCGCAGCTCGCGGCGATTCAGAAGGCGCGGGGCGACGATCGCGAGGCTGAGGCGGTGCACAAACGGGCGACGGAGGGGGACCCCGACGGCGACCTGGACGACAAAAAGCAGGGCGTCGAGGACGCGAAGGGAGCGAAGAAGAAGGCGGTCGGGGAGGTAGACGCGAAGGCGAAGGCGGCTGCGGAGGCGATCCCGGAGCTTCAGAAGAAGCGGGGCGCGTCCGAGCTGGCGCTCAAGGCGCGCAAGAAGGAGGCCTTCGAGAGGTACCTGCAGGAGCGCGAGGCCAACAGGGCGAAGGAGGGACTCCATGAGAGCGCAGACGCCTATGAACACAAGGCGAAGGACGCGAAGGCGAAGGCGGCGCGCGAGAAGCGGGAGCACGAAAAGGCGCTGAAGAAGGCGCGCACGGCGAAGGCGCGCGAGGCCGAGCTGAACCGGGAGGGGGTGAACGCGAGGGCGGCGGCTGAGAAGGCGCGGGCGGAGATCGCGGCGCGGAAAAAGCTCAGCGGCGACCAGGCGGCGCTCGAGGGGATGCAGAGCGCGGTGGACCAGAAGAAGCTGGCGTCGGCGGAGGCGAAGGCCGAGGCGCAGCGCATCGAGGAGAGCGGTGCCGGCGACCGAGACCACCTGGGGGCGGTCGCGAAGGGGGCGGCGGTCACGGTGAGGTTGGGCGCCGGGGGGATCATCGACAACGCGCGCATCATCCGGGTCGAGAGCGATGGGGTCGTGCTCCGCGGGGAGATCAAGGTCGGCTTCGACGCGGTGATCGGCGAGGGCTACATCCCCGCTCTGGCGAAGAAGTGCGGGGAGCAGCAGTCCGCGGCGAAGACGAAGCGCGAGGAGGCCAAGCGGCTCGACTCGGAGGTCGGCGAGGTCGAGGGGCAGATCGCGGTCCAGAGCGCGCAGATCGAGAAGACACGGGAGCTGGCCGAGCGGTCCAAGGCGATGACGTCACAGCTTGTGGCCGAGGCGAAGGCGAACGAGGCGAAGGCGAAGTCGGCGGAGCGCCGGGCAGGAAAGGAGCAGGCGAAGCAGCAGGTCACCGCGCCGAAGGACCGCGCTGATGAGATCGAAGGGCTGAAGAAGGCCGCGGGGTTGGTGCGCGCGCACGACAAGGCGAAGGCGGAGATGGACGAGGCCGACCTGGCGACGAAGGCGGCGAAGCAGGAGGTCAAAGACGCGCTCAAGGCCGAGCGGGACGCGAAGCTGCTGGTGGAGCTTGCGGGGCAGGACCGGCGGAAAGCCAAGGCGGCGGGGGACGCGGCCATCGAGGAGGCCAAAGGAGAGGTCGCCGACGAGAAGGCGAGCGGCCGGGGCGCGCGGATGCAGGCGGAGCACCTCAAGAACATGCAGGCCGGCGATCAGCGGGTGTCGCGGACGACCAGCTCGGGCAACGCGACGGGCGGGGTGGGGTCGGCCTACAAGAGCTTGATGGAGGGGTTGGCGAACGGCGAGGTGGTCGACTCGCTGACGGAGCTGTGGACCGCGCTGACCCATCTCGATGAGACGGTGGGCGGGCACTTGGGCGCCGGTGGGGACAAGGACGCGGCGCAAAAGGAGAACATGGAGCGGCGGGCGACCAAGGGTGACGAGGCGAAGCAGCCGGCGGGGCCGAGCGCTGAGGACGTGCTGCTGCGGGATGCGAAGGCGAAGGAGGCGGACAAGGCTTGGTACGCGGAGGCGGCGGCGATCGCGTCCGGCGTGGGGCAGACCTCGAGCGAGTTTGTGATGGGGCTGACGCTGGGGCCGGCGTACTCGGATCTGCTGAGCGAGCCGCCGACCCATGACCCGGCGGCGCTCGGGGCGCTCTTCGTGGAGGCGCAGGAGGCGGCCATCGACTACGAGCACCACTGGGCGTCGGCGTACAAGGCGTATCAGGCGGAACTGGTGGCCGATGAGTGCGTTCGGCAAGAGGAGAGCTTGAACGCGGTGGAGGGGGACGCGACCAAGAAGCAGGCGGCGGCGCAGGCGCCGGTCATTCAGACGGGTAAGGCGAAGGCGCAGGAGCGGCTCGGTAAGGTCAGCGGCAAGGAGGTCGGCACGAAGAAGTCGAGCTCCGAGCAGGGCGGGGTCGTGGCGGAGGTGGCGACGAAGATCGCGAAGTCCGACGACAACGTGGACGACAAGCCGCCGAAGGGGGCCACCGAGGGGGCTGGGAAGGACTCCGGGAAGGCGCAGGACAAGGCGGACGACGACGCGAAGGACACGAAGTCGCAGTCGGCGGCGGCGGCGCAGCAGCAGATTCAGGTGCTGGAGGCGCAGTTGCAGTGTCAGGCGGCGCTGGAGTCGAAGATCGACGCGGACCGCAGGGCGCTGGAAGGGAAGACGGAGCGGGACCGGGCGACGCGGGTGGAGATTCAGATGATCAAGGCGCAGCAGCTCGTGGCGGCCGATGAGAAGAAGGCGAAGGCCGAGGCGAAGAGCGGCGAGTTCAACGCGGGGCTCGCGACCTTTAGCGCGTGGGCGGCGGCGTACAAGAAGAAGCGGCAGGATTACCAGGGTAAGGGTGGCGCTTAGGTAAGCACGGTGGCTGGCGGCGGCACCTCGAATCGGTTGGGAGTGCGCGTGGGCGGAGGGGGCCGCGGCCGGCTTGGTCCGCGGGCGATTCGGTCGACTGTGAGGCCGCTGGCGACGGCGGACCTTTGCGGGGAAAAGGGCGCAGCACGGCATGATGGGAAACGATCCGAACCTGGACCTCGTGGTGCGCGGCGTCGCGGCGATCTGCGACGTGCTGACCGCGCAGGACGCCGAGACGTTGGCGGCCGCGGGTGCGCGCTGGGACGTGTTCGAGGACGAGCTGCGGCGGCGGGCCGGCGAGGATCTGCCGCTGGCGCAGCTCGCCGAGCGCTTTCGCCTCGACAGCTTCGAGCTGCGCTGCTTGATGTTGGCGCTGGCGCCGCACATCGAGCCGGGGCTGACCAAGCGGCTCATGGACGCGGGCCAGGAGACCTTCGGGCGGGCCATCAGCGTTCGCGTCGCGATGGATCGGTTCTGCGACGGGCCCGAGGCCCGGGTGAAGGCGCGGCGCAAGCTGCTGCCGGACGCGCCGCTGGTGCGCTTCGGGCTGGTGGAGGTGGGGCGCTCGGAGGTCGGCAGCAGCGGCGGGTTGCTCGG
>CAZNZH010000582.1:0-4166 GCA_964577445.1 uncultured Myxococcales bacterium | reverse complement strand
CGGGTGCGACCGGCGCACGACGGGGAGCGCGTCACCGGGCCGCCCGCGGTCACGCTGGGCGAGGCGCCCTACGCCATCACCGCGGACGCCCACACCTTCGTTCAGGCGAACCCCTTCGTTTCGCGAGCGATCGCCGAGCAGATCGAGGCCATGGCGCGCGAGGCGGGCGGCGGGCACGCCGTCGAGCTCTTCGCGGGGGCCGGCACCCTGACCCAGCCGCTGCTCCGCGCCGGATACCGCGTCACGGCCTATGAGAGTGCTGCCGGCGCCCAGCGCTGGTTTGAGGCGAACACCGCCGGGCTGGGCGAGGCGACGTGGCACCTGGTCGACCTCCACACCACCGGGGTGCCCTGGCCGACGCCCGCCACGCCCGACCTCGTGCTGCTGGATCCGCCGCGAACGGGCGCGGCCGAGATCATGCCCTGGGTTCGCGCCTCGGGCGCCAAGACCGTGCTGATGGTGAGCTGCGACGTCTCGACCGCCATGCGCGACCTGGCGGCGCTCGTCGAGGGCGGCTACCGGGTGACCGACATCGCGGGCCACAACATGTTCCCGCACACGGGACACCAAGAGGTGGTCGCGCGAGCCGTCCGCACCTGACGGCTGGCGGCCGGGGAGGGCGCCGTCGCGCCGTCTAGAGCGAGCAGAGGTAAGCGCGCCAAGCGCCGTCGGCCTTGTCGTCGCGCTTGAGGCGGCAGGGCGTCGGGACCTCCGACTTCTCGTTTTTCACGAACACCACGAGCACGTCGCCCGCGACCATCTCGGTGTAGCAGATCTCGAACTCGGGGACCGAATCGTCGCGCAGGTAGAGCGGCACCAAGCGCCGCGTCTTCGGGTAGTTGAGCGAGCGCAGCATGGTCTCGGCACCGCGGCTCTCGATCTCGGCGTGGTGAAACGCGCCCCGGAACTGCTCCCACCCGGCCTCTTCATTGGGGTTCATCGCGCCCATGATGATCTGCTGCACGGGCCACTCGGGCGTCCCCGGCGCCGCCACCGTGATGGTGTCGGTCCAGTTGCATCCGAGCTTCTTGCGCACCATCTCGCAGCCGCCGAGCGTGGGCGCGGCGAGGAAGACGATGAGCAGGCTGGCGATGAGCGAGGTAATCGGTCGCATGGACGGGGCTCCGCGGGTAGTTCGACGCTGACCCTTCGAGACCATAGTGCGCCGCTTGAGTCACGTCCACGACCGCGAGGTTTCGCCGCCGGCGCCGCCGCGCCGCATACGCCCGGGCGGCCGCGCCCCGGCGTGGGGCTCAGCCCTCGAGATCTTCCAGGAACGACTCGTAGTCCGAGGCGCTCATGAGATCGTCGAGGCCGTTGTCGTCCGTCAGGCGGATCTTGATCATCCACCCCTCGGTGTACGGCGAGTCGTTGATGAGCTCCGGCGCATCTTCCAGGGCGTCGTTGACGGCGATCACCTCGCCCGCGACCGGGGAGAAGACCTCCGAGACGCTCTTTGGCGACTCGACGGTGCCGAAGGGCTCATCCTGCTCGAAGGCGTCGCCGACGGCCGGCAACTCGACCATGACGATGTCGCCGAGCTGCTCGGCCGCGTACTCCGAGACGCCGATGATGACGACGCCGTCCTCGTCGGGGTCGGGCAGGGCCCACTCGTGCTCTTTGCTGTAGAAACGATCGGGATCGACGCTGGACATGGGCTGGGCCTCACTGCTCTCGGGTGTAAAAGGGGGTCGATACGACCTGCGCGGCGCGCAGCTTGCCTCGGCAGTCCACGGAGAGCGGCGTACCGAGCTCGGACAAGGCGGTCGGCACCAGCGCCAGACCGATGGAGCGACCGGTGGTGGGGGAGCTGGTGCCGGAGGTGACCGCGCCCACGGGCTGGCCATCGTGCAGCACCGGGTAGCCGTGGCGCGGGATGCCGCGCTCGGTGACCTCGATGCCGACCAGCTTTCGCGGGACGCCGGCATCGCGCTGGGCGGTAAGCGCCTCGCGGCCAATGAACTCGGGCTTGTCCAGGCGGACCACCCAGCCGAGCCCGGCCTCGAGCGGCGTCGTCGTGCGGTCGATGTCGTTGCCGTACAGGCAGTAGCCCATCTCAAGCCGCAGGGTGTCGCGGGCCCCAAGCCCGACGGGGCCCACGCCGAGATCTTGCCCAGCCGCCTCGAGCGCCTCCCAGACCGCCGGCGTGACGTCCGCGGGCACATAGACCTCGCCACCGGGCTCGCCGGTGTAGCCGGTGCTGGCCAGCATGACGGTGGTGCCGCGGAAATCGACCGGTCGAATGCGGAAGGGCTTCTGCGAGGCCGCCTCCGCGCCGAAGACGCGCGCCAGCAGCTCGGGCGCGTTGGGCCCCTGGACCGCGATCTGGCCCCAGGCGTCGCCCTCGTCGCTCAGCGTGGCGTCGCCGCGGGCGTGGGCCTGCATGTGCGCGAAATCACCGGCGCGATTGCCGGCGTTGACGCAGATGAAGATCTCCTGGGCCGACAGCCGATAGATGATCAGGTCGTCGACGATGGTGCCGTCCTCGGCGCACAGGCAGGTGTAGAGCGCGCGACCGTCCGTGATGCGGTTCAGGTCGTTGGTGATCAGCCGGTTGACGACGCCGACCGCGTCCGGGCCGGTCACCCGCACCTCGCCCATGTGGCTGACGTCGAAGAGCCCGACCTGGGTGCGGGTGCGCGTGTGTTCAGCGACCAGCCCGTCGTACTGGACCGGCATCTCGAAACCGGCGAAGGGCACCATCCGGGCGCCCAGGCGGCGGTGGATGTCGTAGAGCGGGGTGCGGCGAAGATCGGACACGAGGGGCTCCGTGGGGTGGTCGCGCGGCGGCGAGCCGCTGGACTATAGCCGGAGGCTGGAGGCGGTCAAACCGGATTCGAGCGCGGCTCCGGGGGCCACGCCGGGAGGCCGGAGAGGCGCTCCGCGAGCACGCAGGTGTTCTCGAGGAGCATCGCGATGGTCATGGGGCCGACGCCGCCGGGGACCGGGCTCAGCAGGCGCGCGCGCGGCATGACCTCGGCGAAGCACACGTCGCCCACGAGGCGGCCCTCGGCGGTGCGCGAGATGCCGACGTCGATGACCACGGCGCCCTCGCGGATCCAGGGGCCGCGCACCAGCTCGGGCACGCCGACGGCCACGACGACGATGTCCGCGCGGGCGGTGTGGCGCGCGGTGTCCCGGGTGTGGCGATGGCAGGTGGTCACGGTGGCGTCGGCGGCCAAGAGCAGCGCGGCCATGGGGCGGCCGACGACGCGGCTGCGGCCGACCACCACCGCGTGCGCGCCGCGGATGGGGACGTCGTACTCGCGCAAGAGGCGCATGACGCCCTTGGGCGTGCAGGGGGCCAGGGGAGGGCGGCCCGTCGCGACCTGGCCCATGTTGACCGGGTGGAACGCGTCGACGTCTTTTTGCGGGTCGATGGCGTGGAGAATCGTCCGCGTGCCGAGCCCTGGCGGGAGCGGTAGCTGCACGAGGATGCCATGCACCTCCGGGTCCGCGTTCAGGCGCTCGACCAGGGCCAGGATCTCCTCTTGGGTGACCGTCGCCGGGAGGTGATGCACCGCCGAGCGGATGCCGGCGCGCTCGCAGGCCCGCATCTTGTTGCGCACGTAGATGCGGCTGGGCTCGTGGTCGCCCACCGCGACGACCGCGAGCCCGGGGTGGACGCCCTGGGCGAGCAGGTCCTCGACGCGCCGCCCGACCTCGGCCGTCACGCGCGCTGCGACCGCTTTGCCGTCGATGATCTCGCCCACATGGACCTCCAGCCCGCTGGTCGGCTCACTCTGCCGGGGCGGGTAGCACGCCGGCGCGTGTGCGCGCAACCCACAACGGCATCCTCATCGGGGCGGCGCGCTCGGCGCGCTGACCCTGTGAGCGCGACCCTGTCAGTGGTAGGTCGGCGTCTCGTCGGGTTCGGCCCACGCGGGCATGCTGGGGGCTTCGCCGTCGCTCATCGCGGCCAGCTCGCGGCGGCGACGCCACATCCGGGTGCCCGCCGCCCAGAGGAAGAGCAGCGAGGTGAGGCCCCACAAAAACTCAGGATCCGCGATGAGCGTGAGCGCGGGCGAGCTGGCCTCGAGCCCCTCGCGCCACAGGCCCTCGAGGGTCTGGACCGGGGCGCCGAACGCGGCGCGGAACGCCGGCTCAAACTCGGCACCATCGCGCATGGAGCGCGCCAGGCTGGGGATCGCGCCGGCACCGAACTC
>CAZNZH010000581.1:1825-4170 GCA_964577445.1 uncultured Myxococcales bacterium | reverse complement strand
ACGGCGTGCGCTGGCGGCACGTCCAGGCCGACGACGGCGTGCAGGGCTGGCTGGTCCGCTTGGCCGCCAACGGGGACGTGGTCGACGAAGATCTCTACGGCGGCACCGGCGAGGACCGCCTGCGGGCCATCACGCGCTCTGGTGACACCTGGTACATGGTCGGCGAGAGCGCGAGCGGCGCCGCGAAGGGCGCGGACGGCTGGCTGGTGGCGGCGGCAGCGAACGGGAAGCTCAGTTGGGAAAAGCTCTACGGGGGCACGGGCTTCGACTCGTTCGAGGACATCGCGGTGGTCAACGGCGGCCTGGTGATGGTCGGGTCGAAGACGGTGAGCCCCAACGGCAGTGAGCTGTGGGTGGTGCGCACCGACATGGACGGGAAGGTCGAGTGGGACAAGACCTTCGGTGACGCCTGGTCGGACCGCGGCCACGCCATCTTGCCAGTCGCGGACGGGCTGATTGTGGCGGGCACGTATGACAAGGTGAACTACTCGAACACGCAGGCGTGGCTGCTGAAGCTCGGCTTTGACGGCGCGCTGAAGTGGGACGAGGTGTACGACGGCTGCCGCACGGCCGAGGACGTGGTGGCGTTTCAGGGCGGCTACGTCACCGTCGGCGAGGCATACTCATCGCTGACCGGGAAGGGCTTCTCGGTGTGCGGCGTGCGCACGAACGCGACCGGGGTGGCGACGTGGGACAAGACGATCTTCGACGATGACGGCAGCGACAGGGGCTACGGGGTGGCGGTCGCCGGCTCGAGCTTGGTGTTTGTGGGTCGGCACTCGGCGCCGGGGAGCGGCGCCAAGGGTGGGCTGCTGGTGATGAAGACCGACGCGGCTGGCGGCAGCCTGTGGCACGCGTCGTTTGGGGGCATGGGGGCCGGGCACGCGGCGCAGGTGCTGGGCAGCGGCCATCTGGTGGTGGCCGGCGCGATGCCGGGCAACGGGGACGAGGTCGACGGTGTGGTGATGAGGCTGACGGGCGCAGGCGCGCTGTGCGAGACATGCGGCGACGGGAAGTGTCAGGCAGACACGGAGGACTGCGCGCTGTGCCCGCAGGATTGCGGTGCGTGCGAGGTCGCCGGGTCGTGCTGTGAGCACCAGACGACGCCCGGGTG
Source organism: uncultured Myxococcales bacterium (assembly GCA_964577445.1). GTDB lineage: Bacteria > Myxococcota_A > UBA9042 > PHBI01 > JACKFB01 > JACKFB01. The sequence goes on along the minus strand of CAZNZH010000581.1, from coordinate 3,056 downwards.
CAGCGACGCGACCATTCAGGCGTGCGTGTGCGCGCAGGACGACTGGTGCTGCACCGACGAGTGGGACTACATCTGCGTCGGCGAGGTCGAGACCTTCGGGTGTGGGACGTGCGGGCCGTGACCGGGCGCTGAGAACCCCTGGCCCGCGCCGCCGGCGGTGCGCGGCCGCGCTTGAGCTGAGCCCCGGGCGGGGGTCTTTTCGCTTGCCGAACGCCAGGTGCGGCGACCCGACGCTTTACGGCTGACCCCTCCGAGCGGTATCCATGGGGCGAGATGAAGCGTCGCCTCTTCAAAACCGCCCGCCGGGCCTCGGTGGCCCTGCTGCTCCTGCTCTCGACCCTGCTGGTGGGGCAAGTGGGCGTAGTGCCGGGCCTCATCGCGGTCGCGAACGCTGAGGCTGACACCTGCTGCGACCACGACTCCGACGCCGCAGCGCGCGGGCCTGATGCTGGCGACGCCGGCGGCGCGCAGGTCACGCCGAGTCAGAGGCGATGCCCGAACGGCGGCTCCGACGCGCCCTGCGGGCCGGGCTGCGACCACTGCTCGTGCTGCCCAGGCGCGGTCTTCGCCGTGATGCCGACGGTGACGGCCCACCTCGTGCGGGTGCCGCTGACCACGGCGGTGGAGACGCCCAACCAAGGCTCAGCCGCGGGCGTCCCTGGCCAGATCTTCGTTCCACCCGAACACGCCGCGGCCTGACTCCAGCGGGTGGATCTCGGGTGCCCTCGGCCGGCCGCCGGCCGTGGCGCCGCGCGTCCAGCCGTGCCCGGTCCTGAGACGACGCCCAGGGGGCCAGGCGCCGACTCGCCCACGTGGCCGCTCGGCAGCCCGGCCGCTTCTCGCCCGCCCCGGTGTGCGCAGGGGTCCGTTTGGCCCCCCCGCACGCCCCACCCATTCCGGCTCCCCGGCCCGATCGGCCGCGCGCCGACACACTCCCGTTCACCCATGGAGACACGAGCATGAAGCAGCAAACGACACGACACGACGGCCCGCGCTGGTGGCCCCCGCGGCTGGCCTGGGTCCTGGTGGCGGGCCTCGCGCTCGCCTCCGGCGCATGCAAGGGCGACAGGCCGGTGGCGCCGAAAGCGGCGCCCGGCGGCACCGCGCGGGCGTCGGCCATTCGGGCAGACCCTGCGGACTGGTGCAAGGGCCACGCCATCCCCGAGTCCATGTGTACCAAGTGCAATCCCGAGCTGACCGAGGGCTTCAAGGCCGCCGGCGACTGGTGCGC
>CAZNZH010000581.1:0-1725 GCA_964577445.1 uncultured Myxococcales bacterium | reverse complement strand
CGAGGGCTTCAAGGCCGCCGGCGACTGGTGCGCCGAGCACGGGTTTCCCGAGTCGGCCTGCCCTCTCTGTAACCCCATCGCGCCTCCGGGGACGGCGCCTGCCGGCGGCGGGGACGCGCAGACCGGGGCGCTGGCTCCAGCCGGCAGCGGCGACGCGAGGCCCGGCGCGCTCGCCCCCGGGACGCGCGTCCGCTTTCGCTCGCCCGACCTCGAGCGCGCGGCGGGGATCCAGACCGTGCCGGGCGCGCTGGTCTCGATGGGCGAGGTCGTCGAGGTCACCGCGCGCGTCGAGTTCGACGGGGACGCGCTCGCCGATGTGCGCTCGGCGGTCGCGGGCATCGTCCGCGAGGTCTCGGTGGACCTCGGCCAGCAGGTGGCGGCCGGCGACGCGCTCTTCGTCTTGGAGAGCGCGCAGGTCGGCGATCTGCAAGCCCAGGTGCAGGCCGCCCGCGGGCGCATCTACGCTTCCAGAGCCGAGCTGCGGCGTAACGAGGGCCTCGAGACCAGCGGGGCGGTCTCCGCGCGCGAGGTCGAGCAGGCGCGCCAAGAGCTCCGGGCGGCCCAGGGCGACCTCGCCTCCATCGAGCAGGCGCTGCGCCTCAGCGGCGCCAAAGGCTCAGGCGGCGCCGGGCGATTCACGGTGCGCGCCCCCATCGCGGGGTCGGTCGTGCGACGCCCCGCGCTGGTCGGCACCTACGCCGCCGAGACCGACTCGCTGGCGCGCATCGCAGACACCTCCCGCATGTGGGTCCTGCTCGACATCCCCGAGTGGGACGCGGCGCGGGTGCGCCCCGGCCAACCCGTGGCGGTGCGCGTCGACGGCGTGCCGGGGCGCGTCTTCGCGGGCGCGCTGACCTGGATGGCCTCCGAGGTCTCGCCGCGCCTGCGCACCGTGGCGGCGCGCGCCGAGGTGGACAACGCCGACGGGCTCCTGCGCGCCGGCCAGTTCGCGCACGCCCGCGTCACCGTCGGCGCAGCCGTCGCAACCACCAGCATCCCCCTGGCCGCGGTCCAGCGCGTCGGCGACGACTCCGTGGTCTTCGTTCGCGTGGCGCAGGGCGTCTACGAGCCCCGCACGGTGAAGCCCGGCCGCTCGGACGGGCGCGCCGTGCAGGTCGCCGGCGACGTCGCGCCCGGAGACGCCGTGGTCACCACCGGCGCCTACCTCCTGCGCACCGAGCTAAGCCGCGACAGCATCGGCGCCGGCTGCTGCGAAGTCGACACGGCCGGAGCGAAATAGCCTTGCTCAACCGCATCATCGACCTGTCCCTGCGCCACCGCGGCGTGGTGCTCCTCGCCACCGCCGGCCTCGTCGCCGCAGGCCTCATCGCGTTCAGCCACCTGCCCCTGGACGCCTACCCGGACACGACCCCGGTGCAGGTCACCATCAACGCCGTGGCCCCCGCCCTGGCCCCGCTGGAGATGGAGCGCCAGGTCGCCTTCCCCATCGAGCAGGTCATCGGCGGCCTCCCCGGCCTGGCCGGCGTCCGCTCGGTCTCGAAGTTCGGCTTCTCCCAGGTCACCGCCACCTTCGACGACAGCATCGACACCTACTTCGCCCGCCAACTCGTCGGCGAGCGCCTCCAGGCCGTCGAGCTCCCCCACGGCGTCGCCCGCCCCACCCTCGGCCCCGTGTCGACCGGCCTCGGCGAGGTCTTCCAGTACCTCGTCGAGAGCGACGAGCTCTCGGCCCCGGCGCTGCGCACGCTGCACCACTGGGTCATC
>CAZNZH010000580.1:0-4172 GCA_964577445.1 uncultured Myxococcales bacterium | reverse complement strand
GAGCAACGCCAGCCCGCGCTCGCGGTCCGGCGCTCCAGCTCGCCCATAGATGAGCGAGAGCCCGAGTCGCGCGCAGCCCTCCATCGTGCCCCGGTCGCACGCCTCCTCAAGGGCTTTGGGGTCCAGCTTCTCAGCGCCCGCGCCGCTGGGGCCGCCCTGCTCGGGCGCCGCATCAGCGCCGCCCTCGCTGGCGCCGCCGGTGCCACACGCGTCTTTGAGGCCGAGGTCGCACGCGCGCTGCCGAAAAGCCGCCGCCTCGGTGGCCGACTTCGGCCCGGCGGTGCCGGCCTCCCAGCGCTCGGCCATGGCGGCGCAGGCCAGCCCGGACCCCAGATAGCACGCGCGCTCGTAGAGCCCCCGCGCCCGCGGCGGATCCATCGACGCCTGTAGGCCCAGCTCGAGGAGCCCGGCGAGCTGGCGGCACCCCTCGGCGTCGCCAGCCACACAGGCCCGCTCGACCAGGGCGCGCCCCAACGCCAGGTCCGGCGGGCCACCCCACTCGCCGAGCAGGAGCCCGCCCAGCTCAGCGCAGGCCCCGGCGTTCCCGCTCTCACACGACATCCCCAAGAAGTGCCGCGCCTTCGACAGGTCCTGTGCGCCACCCCGACCGTCTCGCCACAAGGCCGCCAGCTCGAGGCAGCCGGACTTCGCGTCGTCGCGGCAGGCCTTCTCGAACAGCTCGCGCGCCTTGGCCTCGTCGCGGGCCGTGCGCTTGCCCTCGATGAGGATGAAACCCAGCCCCGCGCAGGCCTTGCCGCGCACCTCGCAGGCCTTGGTCAGCAGCGCCACGCCCGCCGCGTCGTCCTGCCCACCGCCTTTGCCCTCGAAGGCCATCACCGCGCCGCCGGCGCACGCGTCGATGTCGCCCCCTTCGCATCCGCGAGAGAGCAGGGTGCGAGCCAGCTTCAGAGAGTCGTCGTCACGCTTTTCGCGTTGCAGCATCCCGGCCCGTGTGCAGCCCTCGGCGACGCCCGCGTCGCACCCCTTTGTCAACGCGGCGGCCGCCTTGTCGACGTCCCGTGGGCCGCCATCTCCGCGTAACCACATCAGTCCCAGCGTGACGCACTCCTGGGCCTCGCCCGCGTCGCACGCGGTCTGAGCCTGCGCGCGGTCCACGCTGCGGTTTGCCGCAAATGCGAGAGAGCCCGGCATCACCGGCGCCGCGGTCGAGCCGCCGGACTCCAGCACCGCGCCCGACCCCGTGCTCGTGCCCGCGCCGGTGACCGGGTAGCCGCCGCACGCGCCTGCAAACACAAGGCCCAGCGCCCACGCGAGCCCGACGGGGGACCCTCGAAGCCCCTGCCCAGATCCGATCATCGTCGCTCCTCGCTCGCGTGGATGGCCCCCAACCGAGAAATCGGTATACGCGCTCCGTGGCGCCCCGACAACACGGCGGAAGCCTGGGCGCGGGCTCCGCGAGATCGCCGGGGTCGGGCACGGGGGCCATGGTTCCAACCCATGAGAAGATAGGCTAGTTCTCGCACTTACAAGTTAGTAGCCTCGGCTGGTGGTAGCCACCGCTCGGCCGCCACTTGAGGGGGTAGAGCGTCGCGGGCGCCTGCGATGCCGACCAGGAGCGCATCAAGAGCATGAAGCAGAAATCCGTCACCATCGCAGCTCTTGTCCTGTTCAGCACCCTGGCCGCCGGCTCAGCGCTCGCGGATCCGCCCGGACGGACGCGGCTTCAGGGGCAGCTCACGACCGTGGGCGGCGCGCCGCTGCCCGGGCCCGTGACGCTGAAGGTCTCGCTTTACGACAGCGACGTCGCGGTGGTGCCGCTCTACGAAGAGACCTTCGCGAGCGTGCCGCTGATCTTCAGCCGCTTCACGGTCGATCTCGGCACCAGCCCCACGGCGCCGAGCCCGCCGCTGATGGACCTGTTCGAGGCATACGGTGACCTGTGGATGGGCATCTCGGTGGACGGCGGCGTCGAGATGTCGCGCCAGCCGCTGCTGACCGTCCCGTGGTCTGAGCTCGCCAGCCGCGCCCGCGTGGCCGACACCCTCGGGCAGAGCTGCGACGACGGTTACTACCTGACCTACGGCCCTGGCGGGTGGGAGTGCACCGCGCCGGGCTTTGACTGCGTGGGGTGCGTGACGGGCACCAACATCTTGGACGACTCGGTGAACTCGTCGGACATCCAGGACGGCAGCGTCTCGTCGGCCGACGTCGCGTTCAAGTACGCGGGGTCGGCCAGCAAGGGCGGGGCGGCCCAGGACCTCGACTGCAGCGGCTGCGTCGCGGGCTCTGAGATCGCCGTCAACGCGGTGCTCGGCGGCGTCGTCACGGTCGGCGCCCTGAGCTTGGTCGACGTCAGCGGCTCAGGGGTCTGGACGGTCCTCGAGGACCTGCTCAGCGGCCTGCAGTTCACCCACGACGGCGCGTTGGCGCTGGAAGTGGCGACCAACGGCGACATGTTCGTCGGCGGCGGGGTCGCGGTCGGCGCGGCCGGCGGGTCGACCTATGCCGTCATCAGCAACACCGGGCAGTGGATCGGTGATCCGGCCGGGTTGCAGGGACCGGTGGGCCCGATTGGACCCGCTGGACCCGAGGGCGTGGCCGGGCCGCAGGGGCCTGTGGGGCCTCCCGGACCCAAGGGGACCACGGGCAACACCGGCGCGACCGGGCCGGCTGGGCCGTCGGGCGCGCAGGGGCCCATGGGCCCGCAAGGTCCCCAGGGGCCGCAGGGCGGCAAGGGCGACAAGGGCGACAAGGGCGACAAGGGCGACAAGGGCGCCGCTGGAGCCGAGGGCCCGCCCGGCCCGGTCGGACCCCAGGGACCCAAAGGCAATAACGGCGCCCCCGGCGCGACCGGACCGACCGGCCCTGCGGGCGCTCAGGGCCCCGCAGGCCCCCAGGGACCCACCGGCACCTTCTATGGATACGAGGTCGATCGCCCCAACTTCGGCACCATGGAGCAGTCGGGCTTCTTTCAGTCCTCCGCCGCCGTCGATCATGTGCCGGACACCGCGCACCCCTGGAACCACCTCATCAGCGGCCGCCATGGGAACACCGGCAACAACCACCAGTTCCAGCTCGCGGCGTCGTACGCGGTCAACGACCGGATGTTCTTTCGAAAGATCGCCGGCGGCGCGACCACCATGAACCCGGCCTGGAACGAGGTCGCGACGCGCGAGACCAACGCGTTCAGCGGGCCGCAGACGGTGAACAACACCCTGACGGTCAACGGCCAGTCGACGACCAACGGCGACCAGCAGGTCAACGGCAACCTGACCGTCACCGGGACGATCACGGGCACCTACACGGGCCAGGGCGCGTCGGGCACCTGCGTCACCGGGCAGTGGTTTCGAATCGCGTCCAACCCCGGCAACCGCGCCGGCGCGACCTTTACGCTGCGCGACTTCATCAGCGGCGGCGGGCACTCGCAGCTCACGGTCAATGTCGGCTTCTCCTTCGGCAATGAGTCGGGCGCCAGCGTGACGCTTCAGAACCACCACATCTATTCGACCCCGACCTTCACGCAGCTCCGCATCGTCGAGGCCAGCACCTACGATCCCTTCTACCTGGAGGTCTTGTGTGCTCGCCCGGGCTCCGTGAACTTCTCGATTTACGACAACGCCCAGGCCTCGGGTTGGACGCCCATCGCGTGGACCGCGGGCGGGGTGCCGGGTGGCTACGCGGCGCGCACTTACGACATCAACAACCTCTTCGTGGTGGGCGATTACCAAAACCGCCTCACCGTCAACCGCGGCGGCAACGTCGGCATCGGGACCTCGAGCCCGGGCGCGCTGCTCGAGGTCGCCGGCGGCACCCTCTACGCCAACGGCGGCTGGCTCTATGTCTCCGGCCAGCAGGGCGTCTACTTCAACAGCTACGGCGGCGGCGTGCACATGCTCGACTCGACCTGGGTCCGCACCTACAACGGCAGCTCGTTTCTGTCGGAGGGGCACCTCCAGGTCAACGGGCGCACCGGCCTCGGCACCGGCCCTCACGGCAGCTACCGGCTACAGGTCAGCGGCGACGTGCTCGTCAACAGCGGCTGGCTTCGCGTCTCGGGCAACCAGGGCCTCCACTTCGAGAGCTACGGCGGCGGCTGGAACATGACGGACACCACCTGGATCCGCGCGTACGGGGACAAGAGCATCATCACCGCCGGCGAGATGCGGTCCGGGTTCCACTACTCGACGGGCAGCGCGCGGGTGGACGGCAAC
>CAZNZH010000579.1:0-4202 GCA_964577445.1 uncultured Myxococcales bacterium | reverse complement strand
GGCGCGGCTGGCGGCGGAGGCTCCGCGGCTTCAGCCGGAGAACACGACGCGGCGGGCCCTGCTCGAGCGCGCCGCCGACGGCGACGATCCCCAGGTAGCGTCTCATTTTCTCAGGCGGTTGCTGGCTGTCTACGGCACGACGCCCGAGGGTGAGGCGGCCAGCCGGCTCGCGCTGAGCCACGCGGACCCGGAGCTGCGGCTGCTGGCGGCCAGCCGGCTGGCGGGCGACGGCATCGACACGCTGCTGGCGCTGGCCCGCGATGGGGGGCTGCCGCCGCCGCTGCGCGCGCGGCCGGCGGCGGCGGCGTCCGCGTCGTCATGCTGGCCGCTGGCCCTCGACACGCTGCGTGGGTTGCTGGCGCCGGGCGGGCCGCCGGAGGTCATCGCGGCGGCGGCCGACGGGCTGGGTCTGGTCGGCGAGACCTCGGCGCTCGGGGCGCTGCGCGAGCTGCTGGCGCACGAGTCGGCGCCGGTTCGCCAGGCGGCGCTGCGGGCCGTCGAGCGCATCGACCACGGCAGCCTCGACGGCATCGGCGGCGCGCTGGCGGTGACGGGCTCGGCGTCTGGTCTGGACGGCGCGCTCGAGGTCTCGACAGAGGGCGGGGAGGTCGCGCTGGCGGCCCCCGTGGTGGGAGCCGGCCTCGGTGCAGCCTCGGTCGAGCGCGTCGATGATTGAGCCCGTCGCTTTCATTGTGGCGGCTCATCTGGGAATTGCCGAGTGGTCGGTGTGGCAGCTCTTCGCGCCGCTCCGGCGCACATGTCGCCTCGGCGCCTTCGAGGCGGCGGCCCGGGGCGTGGGCTTGATGCGCGACGTCTGGGACGAACCGGAGGATGCGAGCGTCTGGCACGGCGAGTTCGAGGGCGGCGAGATCCTCTGGGAGATGGAGTGCAAGACCGCACGGTAGGGTGACGCGTATCGAGCGCCACCGCAGTCTGGGCTCGGCTGGATTCGCTAGCTACAACAGCGCGGCAGAAGCGATGACGCATTCGCTTGTGCGAACGCATCATCACTTCTGGCGGACGCTATGCGTCCTAGCGCGCCGCGTGCGCGGCGCCGCGTTCTAGACATCCAGAGTGGGGCATAGGCCCCACACCCCCCGGCGCTGCGCGCCGGCCAGATGTGCTCGGCAGAACCGCTTCGCTATTTCCGCCGAGCACATCTAGTCACCCACTATGCGGAAGCCCTCGCTTCGTGCGGCTTCCCACAAGCGGATGTCGAGGCAGACGAAAGGCTGCGCGTCAGGTCGTCCGCCCACCCAGGTCAGTGCCGCGCCCAACTGGAGGGCGTCGGCTGCGCGCAGCGGGTGGCGAATCAGCAGGCGTGCGGCGTGCTCCCGTACTTGTTCGCTGGGGAGCACCTCGGTCCAGGCGGCGCGAAGCTGGTCGAGCCGGTCGCGAGCGTGCTGCGCTCGGGCCAGCGTGAGACTCCCTTCACGCGCCCGCCTCGAGATCGCGGACAGTACCTCGGTCGGCGTGCCCCACCATGCCACTACAGACGGCGTCGAGCCAGCGAAGGCGCGGAGCTCCGGGGAGTTGGACTCCGCAATCAGGAGCGGGACAACCGCTGATGTATCCCAGAAACTCACCAGCCCGACTCGCGCTCGTCGCCCACCGCACGCCGGACGCTGGCGTCGGGGTCGCACGGCTCTTCGGCATGAAGCCAACCCTGCGGCAATTGCCCCGTCCCGCGGCGCACGAGCCCGGCTTCCTCCAGCGCCGCGAGGCGACTATCGTCGGCCGCCGGACGGACGGGGACCAGACGCGCCACGGCCCGCCCGCGGTCGGTCACCAGCACCTCCTCCCCCGCCTTCACCCGCCGCAGGTGCTCCGACAACTTGGCTTTCAGTTCTGACACCGACACACCCATGGGGCACCTCTCGATGACCAGACTAGTCAGGAATTCCCGACCGATCAATCATGGGCCGGCCTCCGACCCCGGCGGGACCGCGGGTCAGCCCGTCTGGGGTCGCCGGCCGAGCAGCACTCGACGCGTCGGAGTCGGGTCCTGCTAGGGCGTCTCGCACGCGTCGGGGATGCCGTTGAGGTTGAAGTCGTCGCGGTCGTTGCCTTTGGGGCAGCGGTCGCAGGCGTCGCTGATGTGGTCGCCGTCGGCGTCGGGCTCGTCGGGCAGCAGCTCCATGCACGGGCAGAGCAGCTCCGCCCCCTCCGTGCCGGCGCAGCGCGGGCTGACCCACTCGGGGTTTTCGGCGCGGAAGGCGTTGAACTCGTCGCGGACCGCGGCCCACAAGAAGCTGGCGCTGTAGCCTTTCTCCAGGCGGCGCAGCTTCAGGTGCGGGTCGAGGATCGCGAAGGTCGGGATCGAGTTGCTGGCCAGGCACGCGTCGTTGGTGTGGACGCCGGGGCCGGTGAGGACCGGCGTGGCGAGGTCGAAGGCCTCCGCCCACTGGATCGCGTGGCCCACCGTCGCGTCGTACCCCGGGTTCGGGCCGTCGATGAGCAGCTCCATCACCGAAAATCCCCACTCGTCGCTCAGCGATTCGACGTCTCTGTGGAACTTCTCGGCCTCCGACGCCGCGAGCTGGCAGGGCCCGCACCACAGCGCCGAGAACACCACCAGGACCATGTCGCCGTAGTACTGGCCCACGGTGATGTCCGTGTGGCCATGCTGGTCAAAAAAGTCCGGTAAATTCGAGAAGTTACCGTCGGCGCATGTCCAGTCCCCCGCCGGCCGCAGATCCTCCGGCCAGCCGTTCGCGGCCGGCTCGACCTGCCGCGTGGAGGCGGTGTCCAGCAGCACCGTCCACGCGGTCTTCGGGCCGCTGACGCAGCTCACGTCGATGTCGAGGTCGTAGTCGCCGCTGCCGTCGGCGTCCGCGAGCTCGGCGAGCTCCATGTGGCCGTACTTGAACCCGACGTCGGGCGGCTCGAGCAGGGTCCCTCCATCGACCTCGGCCGCGGTGATGGTCAGCGTGAGCTCCGCGGACGCCTTCTTCCACACGAGGTTGGCGTTGATCGGGCCGCCGCGCGTGGCCCGGATGCGGAAGCGGTCCACGTCGCCGTTTGCGCCGCAGAAGCCGCGGATGAGCACGTCGCCGCCCTTCCACGCGATGAGCTCGCGGGCGTCGCCGGTCTCGGTGGAGGCGAAGATCATCGCCGGACCATCGCAGACCGCCAGCGGGCCGCTCACGGCGTCGCCCACAGGCACGGCGTCGGGGCCGGTCGTCACCTCGGGCTCAACCGTGACGTCGGGTTCGCCCCCGATCTCGGGCTGGGTTGTCACCTCGGGTCCGACCGTGAGGTCCGCGGTGGCGGCGACGTCGTTGTCGACCGCGACCTCCCCCGCCGCGTCCGCCTCCGCCCTCGGCGATGGATCGCAGCCGGCGACGCCCGCGAGCAGGACGCCGAGCACCGCCAGCCTCCCCAGCGCCGCCCCGGCCCCGCGCCGACGCTCGGCCCCGCGAGGCGACCCCGCGTCGAAGCTCCAGACCAAGCGCCGCACCCCATCGCCCGCAGGAGTCGCCATGAAGACCTCGTCCGTTGGTGGACGCACCGTCTTCGGGGCGCCGCGCCAGCTCAAAACCCGACGAATTTCGCACCGCTCCGAACGGGTCGCCACCCGCCCGCCGCCCTCACGCGCCGCCCGCACGGCGCGCAGCAGGCGCAGCATACACGCGCCGCAAGGCCGGCGCACGAGTCGAATCCAAGGGGAGCAGGCATCAGACGCCTCCGTCTCAAACCCCGTGACGATTTCGGCGCAGCGTTTGTCGTGCCGGAGTATCCTCGCGGGAACCGCAGGCGCTTGTGGGCCGTGCCTGCCCCAGAGGAGACTCGATGTCATCCTTGGAGCGTGCCGACCGGTCGTTTTCCGCGCCGCAACACGCAGCACGCCGTCGTGCTCGCTGGGTCGCGCGTCCCCTCACGCTGCTCGGATGGGCCCTGGTCGCGCTCGTCGCGTCGTGCGATGGGCCCGAGCGCGCGGCCCAAGGCGAAGACGCGGCGCCGGGCTCCGGGGTCGAGCTCGCCGATGCCGCAACAAAAGACGCGGCCTACCGCACGCTGTCCTTGGATCCGCTGAGAACCGTGCAACATCCCTGGGATTGGGTTCACCCGACGCCGCTGGGCGAGACGCTGCGGGACGGTTGGGGAGCGTCGGCGGCAGAGTGGTGGGGCGTCGGCGACGCGGGCGCCGTGGTGCGCAATGACGGCGGCGTCTGGACCGTGAGCTACCTTGAGGGCGCTCC
>CAZNZH010000578.1:0-4202 GCA_964577445.1 uncultured Myxococcales bacterium | reverse complement strand
CACGCTTGAGATCGCAAAGATGCCGGGTCACTGGCTGCTCGCGCGGATGGGCAAGCGGGTGCTTCGGCCCGGTGGCCTTGAGCTCACCTGCCACATGCTCGACACCCTCCGCATCGGCGCTGAGGATCGCGTCGTCGAGCTCGCCCCGGGTCTGGGGACGACGGCGCGGCTGACCCTCGAGCGCGGGCCGGCGAGCTACGTCGGCGTCGACCGCGACAGCGACGCGGCCGCACTCGTGCAGAAGCTCAGCGCCACCAGCACCCACACCGAGGTCGAGTGCCGAAACGGCGACGCCTCCGCGACCGCCCTCGACGACGAGCACGCGACCGTCGTCTACGGCGAGGCCATGCTCACGATGCAGTCCGACGGCGCGAAGCGGCGGATCGTCCAGGAGGCGTTCAGGGTGTTGGCGCCGGGGGGACGCTACGGGATCCATGAGCTGGGCCTCCGCCCCGATGACATGGACGACGGCCTGAAGGACCGGATCATGAGGGACCTGTCGTCGTCGATCCATGTGGGGGCGCGGCCGCTGACCATCTCGGAGTGGTGCGCGGTGCTGGAGCGCGAGGGCTTCGAGGTCGTCGCCCAGGAGACGGCGCCCATGCACCTCCTCGAGCCGAGCCGGGTCGTGCGCGATGAGGGCCTGCTCGGCACCTTGCGCATCCTCTGGAACGTCGCGCGTACCCCGGCGGCGCGCAAGCGGATCCTCGGCATGCGCGAGGTCTTCCGGCGGTACGAGTCGGCGCTCTGCGGCGTGATGCTGGTCGCGCGCAAGCCCGACGCGCAGAGCGGCCCCGCGAGCCTCTGAGACATCTGACCCGCCACTACACACTTAGAAGGTGTTCCCATATTCTCCCGTCGCGTGGCTGGCTCATGTCTTTTCAGGAACTTCCGCGCGTCGGTTTCTTGCGCGCGGCAAGCGCCCTCCGCGCGTAAGCCCCTGAAAAGACGTCGCTGGCGCCCGGCTCGGTCCGGATATGAACACACCCTCTTATCGCCGTAAGTGTGTAGTGGCCGGACGATGCCTCACCTCATGGCGCCCGCTGGACGCCAGCGAAGACCGTGGCGAGGACCTGGTCGATGGCCCGCAAGGTCGCCTCGTCGGTCAGTCCGTGGCGCTGCTTGAGCCACGCCATGCTGTTGTGGGCGACCCTGACCTGCCCGAGCTCGTCCTCCCACGCCAGCGCCTTCATGGGCAGATCGATGGCCGCGAGCTGGCGATCCTGCATCAGCCGGGTACCTATCTCTGGGTTGCCGAACAAGATCAGCTCGGTAGGAAGCAGCGTCAGACCCTTTCGGCGCGCGTGCTCGGCGTGGTCGATGCGCGCAAAGAGGTGCCAGCCTTGCGCCTCGACCACCGAGACCATGCGGTCGATGGTCTCCTTCACCGGGAGCTCGCTCGCTGCGATGGTCAAGCCTTCCATGATCGGTGCCTCTGCGCCCGAGGTTTGCTGGTTCAGTAACCGGTGAACTCTTCGGTGCGGATATTGTCCTCGTTGACCTTGAGGTCCACCAACAGGCTGCGCATGGCCTTGACCATGCCTTCGGGGCCCGACAGGTAGTAGATGGGCTTGTGCAGGTCCGGCACGTGCCTCTTCACCATCGCGGCGTCGACGCGGCCGCGCTCGCCCCGCCACTCGTCCGTGGCCTCCTCGACGGTCGCGACGTAGGTGAAGTTCGGGTTGTCCTTGGCCAGCCGCTCGAAGTCGCTCTTCAGCGGCAGGTCCGCCGGGGTCCGGCTGGCGTGCAGCAAGGTGAGCCTGTGGGCGGTCTTGTCGTGGGTAGCCTGGGCGATCATGCTGCGCACCGGGGTGACGCCGATGCCGCCGATGATGAAGACCGCCGGGGTGGATTGGGTCTTGTGCAGCGTGAAGTCGCCGTAAGGCGCATCGAGCTTGACCTCGCTGCCGATCGGCAGATCCCTCAGCACGCGCTTGAAGGCGGTGTCGCGCATGCGCGTCGCCGCGACGAGGTCCGACTCGAAAGGCGCCTGCACCAGTGAAAATCCACGGGTGTTGCCTTCATCGTCCGTCTCCGGCGGGTCGATCAGCGTGAAGTCAGCAAATTGCCCCGCGCGAAACTCGAAGCCCGCCGGCTTGGCGAAATGAAAGGCCATCGTGCCGTTGGCGATCGTCTCTTTCCGGATCAGTTTGACGTTGGTCTGCATGGTGGAACCCTCGTTTTCAGGTCGGTTGCGCGGTTCGGATTGTCGCTAGCGTACACAGGGAGTGCGGCGATGCCAGGCGCTCACTTCGGCGCGTCGGTGAGCAACTGCCGCAGCATGTACTGCAAGATGCCGCCGTGCTGGTAGTAGGCCGCCTCGACCGGCGTGTCGATGCGCACGCGCGCCTCGAAGCTCCGCGCCTTCCCCTGGGGATCCCTCGCCTCTACCCGCACGACGGATGGGGCCACCTCGAAGCCTTCGAGGCCGGTGATCGCGAAGGTCTCCTCACCGGACAACCCCAACGACTCGGCGCTTTGGCCGTCAGGGAATTGCAGCGGCAGCACGCCCATGCCGATCAGGTTCGAGCGATGAATGCGCTCGTAGCTCTCGGCGATCACCGCATGCACTCCGAGCAGGAGGGTGCCCTTGGCCGCCCAGTCGCGCGACGACCCGGAGCCGTATTCCTTGCCGGCCAGGATGATCAACGGCGTCGCCGCCGCCACATAGTTCATCGCCGCGTCATAGATGGTGGCGACCGGGCCGTCAGCGCGCGTGAAGTCCCGGGTGAAGCCGCCCTCGGTGCCGGGCGCGAGCTGATTGCGCAGCCGGATGTTGGCGAAGGTCCCGCGAATCATGACCTCATGGTTGCCGCGCCGCGAGCCGTAGGAGTTGAAGTCCTTGCGCGCTACGCCTTGCTGCTGGAGGTAACGGCCGGCGGGCGAATCCACGGCGATCGCGCCGGCCGGGCTGATGTGGTCGGTGGTCACCGAGTCGCCCAGCCTGGCCAGCACCCGCGCGTCGATGATGTCGGTCAGCGGCGAGGGCTGACGCTGCATGCCGTCGAAATATGGCGGCTTGCGCACGTAGGTCGACTCCGGCTGCCACTGGAAGGTGTCGCCCGCAGGCACGTGCATGCCTTGCCAGCGCTCGTCGCCCGCGTACACGTCGGCGTAGCCCTTTGTGAACAGGTCCGCCTTGAGGCTGGCCGCGATGGTCGCGTCGATCTCCTCGGGCGACGGCCAGATGTCACTCAGATACACCGGCTCGCCGTCGCTCCCGGTGCCCAGCGAGTCGCGCAGCAGGTTGACGTGCAGGCTGCCGGTCAGCGCGTAGGCCACCACCAGAGGCGGCGACGCCAGGAAGTTCATCCGCGTCTGGGGGTGGATGCGGCCTTCGAAGTTGCGGTTGCCGGAGAGCACCGAGCAGACGGTGAGGTCGTTTTCGGCCACCGCCGCGCCGACCTCTTCGATCAGCGGACCGGAGTTGCCGATGCAGGTAGTGCAGCCGTAGCCGACCAGATTGAAGCCCAGCGCGTCCAGGTATTGGGTGAGGCCGGCGCGCTCGAAATAGTCGGTGACCACCCGCGAGCCCGGTGCGAGCGAGGTCTTCACCCAGGGCTTGCGCGCCAGGCCCTTCTTGACCGCGTTGCGCGCCAACAGCGCCGCGCCGATCATCACCTGCGGGTTGGAGGTGTTGGTGCACGAGGTGATGGCGGCGATCACCACGTCGCCGTTGTCGATCTCGCAGGTGCTGCCGTCTCTCAGGGTCACGGTCGTCGGCCGGCGCGGCCAATGGTGCTCAACGCCGCAGTCGCACGGGGAGCGCGGGCCGTCAGCCGCGTGGACCCGGGTCACGTGGAATGGATCGCTGGCCGGAAACGTGCCCGCCAGCGCAGCGTCGAGGCCGACCTTCACCGCCTGGGCTTGGGTCTGCCCGGACAACAGCGCGCCGACCGCGTGCGGCGCGATCCGCAGCGGGATCCGGTCGTGGGGGCGTTTCGGGCCGGCGATCGAGGGCTCGAGCGTGCTCAGGTCGAACTCGAGGGTCTGCGAGTAGACCGGCTCGTGCTCGGGGTCGTGCCACATGCCCTGCTGCTTGGCGTAGGCTTCGACCAGGCGAATTTGATGCTCGGAGCGGCCGGTGAGCCGCAGATAATCGAGGGTGATCTGGTCGATGGGGAAGATGGCGCATGTGGCGCCGTACTCGGGGCTCATGTTGCCCAGCGTGGCGCGATTGGCCAGCGGCACCCGAGCCACGC
>CAZNZH010000577.1:0-4204 GCA_964577445.1 uncultured Myxococcales bacterium | reverse complement strand
CGGCCCCGACCCCGGCGACCCCTACGCCCAAGCCCTGGTCGGCCAGGTCCGCGGCACACCGCGCGAGCGCCTGGTCGACCGCCTCATCGTCTCCGCCCTCATCGAGGCCCGGAGCTGCGAGCGCCTGCGCCTGCTGGGCGAGGGACACCCCGACGCCGAGCTGCGCGAGATGTGGATGCGCTTCGCCCGCTCCGAGGCCAACCACGGCGAGACGTTTTTGAAGCTCGCGCGGCAGCTCGGCACCTCCCGCGCCGCCGTGGACGCGCGGCTCGCCGAGCTTCAGGCCTTCGAGCGGCGGTGGGTCGACCACACGCCCGTCCGCTGCGCCATCCACTGACGTCCTGAGCGGACCGCGCGCTACTCCGCCGGGTACCGGTAGGTCTGGCCGAGATAGTTCTCGAACACCCAGTCGCCGCCCTCGCGCCGGAGCCCGTGGTCCGGGACCACCGCGATCTTGCCGCCACCGCCCGGCGCGTCGATGACGTAGTGCGGGACGGCCATCCCGCTGGTGTGCCCGCGCAGCGCCCGGATGATGTCGAGCCCGGCCTCGACGGAGGTCCTAAAGTGCGAGATCCCCTCGGCGAGATCGGCCTGAAACAGGTAATAGGGCCGGCAGCGCTGGCGCAGCAGCCAGTGGTTGACCTCGCGCACCACCGCCGCGTCGTCGTTGATGCCGCGCAGCAGCACCATCTGATTGGCGACCGTGAAGCCGGCGTCCGCGAGCATCCGCAGGCACCGCGCGGCCTCGGGCGTGCACTCGCGCGGGTGGTTGAAGTGGGTGTGGACGTAGACGGGCTGGTGGCGGCGGAGACGCTCGACCAGCGCAGGCACAAACCGGCAGGGCAAGGTCACGGGGTTTCGCGTGCACAGGCGGATGAGCTCGACGTGCCGAATGGCCGCCACGCTGCCCAAGACGGCGTCCAGGCGCTCGTCTGACAGGCTCAGCGGGTCGCCGCCGCTGACCAGGACGTCGCGGATCTCGGGGTGCGCGGCGATGTAGGCCAGCCCGGCGTCCAGTTGGGCGTGGGAGGCGGCGCTGCGCGGGTCGGCGACCTTGCGTTTGCGCGTGCAGTGGCGGCAGTACACCGGGCAGTTGTGGGTGACGTAGAAGAGCGCGCGGTCCGGGTAGCGGTGGGTGATGCCCGGCACCGGCATGAAGGCGTCTTCGCCCAGGGGGTCGTCCAGGTCGCGCGGGTGCACCGTCAGCTCGTCGAGGTGCGGGACCGCCTGGCGCCGCACCGGGCATTGGGGGTCCGAGGGGTCCATGAGCGCCGCGTAGTAGGGCGTTATGGCCATGCGGAACCGGTCCGCGGTCGCCTCGATGGCGCGGACCTCGCCCTCGCTCGGGTCGATGACGCGGCTCAGCTCGCTCAGGGTGCGGATGCGGTGCTGCTGCTGCCAGCGCCAGTCGGTCCAATCGGAGTCGTCGACGTCGGCCCACGGCCCTCGGGCCGAGTCGCCGATCACGTCCAAATCGCCAGCCCGCATCAGGGTGTTTGCCGGCCGGATCTCGGGCTTGCCTGCGCTCAATGGAGCGGGGTCAGCAGCCCCGCCAGCCGCCGGTTCACCGCGGTCTCGGAGGCGTCGGGCGCGAAGAAGGGCGGCGCCTCCTGGACCGTCTCTTCGACGTAGCGGAAGGCCTGCATCCAGCACAGCCGCTCGCCCTCGCTGTCCTCGGCCCAGGAGATCAGCACGAAGCACGGCAGGCCCGCCTCGCTGACCGCTTGCTGGGTGACGAGCACGTAGATCTCGGTGGCGCCGAGCTCGGCGAGCCGGCGCGCGACGTTGACGCGCAGGACCCCCGTCTCGGGCGTCGGCACCGCGTCCAGCGGCATCATGGTGAAGGGCTGGTCTTTTTTGGGGCAGTACGCGACCAGCAGCGTGTCCTGCACCGACTGCTCGCGGACTCGGGCCCGCCCCAACTCCAGGGTGAGGCGGGCGCGCTCGGCCGGGTCCACCGCCTGCCACATCGCCGTGTGCCACAGCGGCAGAAACTGCGCGAGGGTGAACCCGTCGCTGTTGAGCCCGTGGTTGCTGGTCATTCGGACCTCGCCTGCTTCGCCAGCCGCCGCCGGCGCGCCAAGATCGCCTGATGGGCCCGGCCGACCAGGGGGTGGTCCAGGCTGCCGGCGATCGCGTCCGCCGCGACCGCGACGGCCTCGACGTCCAGCCCGGTGTCGAACCCCATGGCGTGCAGCATGTGGACGAGATCCTCGGTGGCCGCGTTCCCGGTGGCCCCCGGCGCGTAGGGGCAGCCGCCGAGCCCGCCAGCGCTCGCGTCGAAGGACCGGATGCCGTAGTCCAGGCCGCGCAGCGTGTTCGCCGCCGCCATGCCCCAGGTGTCGTGGTGATGCAGCGCCAGCTTCGACGCGGGGATCTCGCGCAGCAAGAGGTCGAGCAGGCGCGAGACCTCGGCCGGCGTCCCGATGCCGATAGTGTCGCCCAGGCTCACCTCGTAGCAGCCGCCCTCGAGCAGCGGCATCACGACGCGCAGGACGGCCTCGGGCGCGACCGGACCCGAAAAGGGGCAGGCGAACACCGTCGAGACGTAGCCGCGGACCGCGACCCCGTCGCGCTTCGCCTCGCCGCTCACGGCGTCAAAGCGCTCCAAGCTCTCGGCGATGCTCATCCCGATGTTGGCGGCGGTGAACGCCTCGCTGGCGGCGGTGAAGACGGCCACCGCGTCGCAGCCAGCCGCCACCGCGCGCTCGTAGCCGCGCTCGTTGGGCACCAGCGCCAGGTAGCGGACCCCGGCGCGGCGCCGGACGCCGGCGTAGACGGCCTCCGCGTCGGCCATGGCGGGGACCTTCGTCGGGTGCACGAAGCTGGTGACCTCTATCTGGCGCGCCCCAGCGGCCACCAGCGCCTCGACGAACGCCACCTTCGCCGCGCTCGACAGCGGCGCGTGCTCGTTTTGCAGCCCGTCTCGGGGCCCCACTTCGGTGATGAGCACGCTCGGATTCACGACGCGACTTCCTCCAGGGTCACCAGCGGCATCCCTGGGTTGACCATATCACCCACGGCCACGCTCACCCGAGCGACGGTGCCGTCTCGGGGCGACTTGACCGCGTGCTCCATCTTCATCGCCTCGACCACGACCAGCACCTGCCCCCGCACCACACGATCCCCAGGCGCCACCGTGAGCTCCAGCACCTTGCCCGGCATCGGCGCTTGCAGGCTGCCCTCGTGCGCGCCGCCGCCGCCGCGGCCGCTCGCGACCGCCTCGTCCAAGCGGTGCGTCCGCCCGCCGACGCTGACCCAGCGAGCGCTCCCGTCGCGGCTGACCACGGCGCGAAAGGGGCCGCCGTCCTCACGGGTCACCAGCAGCGAGCCGTCCGCGGCGACCCGCGCCGAAACCGTGACCTGCCGGTCGCCTACGGTCACAACATACTCACCGGGGCGCGCCGGGTTCGCCCGCGCGTCCAGCAGGGTGGCCGCCCCGCCGACCTGGACCTGCCGGCTCATGGCCCCCCCCGCCACGGGCCCAGGGCAAGCCAAGGCGACGCCGAGTCGCCGCGGCCTGAGCCCTGCCCTGCCGATGAGGCCCCGCGCGCGCCCAGGAGCTCGGCCAGCGCCACGGCGATCAGCGCGTCGTCACCTACCGGTTCGGGGCTCCAGCCCTCGCCGCCGAAGTGCTCGTCGATGAAGCCCGTGTGGGTCGCGCCCGCCTGAAACTCCGGGTGCCCGCACAGCGCCTGCAGGAAATCGAGGTTGGTGACGACCCCGTGCACCTCAAAGCGCCGCAGCGCCTCG
Source organism: uncultured Myxococcales bacterium (assembly GCA_964577445.1). GTDB lineage: Bacteria > Myxococcota_A > UBA9042 > PHBI01 > JACKFB01 > JACKFB01. Next base: position 451 of record CAZNZH010000577.1, on the reverse strand, counting down.
CGCATCCGGCCGATGGCGGCGCCGCGGTCCTCGCCATACGCGATGAGCTTGGCCAGCATCGGGTCGTAGTGGGGCGAGACCTCATCGCCCTCGGCCACCCCGCCGTCATGGCGCAGCCCCGGACCCGCGGGCGGCCGGTAGCGCAGGAGCGTGCCGGTGGCTGGCAAAAACCCCCGCGCCGGGTCCTCGGCGTAGAGGCGCACCTCGACGGCGTGCCCGCGCGGCGTGATCTCGGCTTGGGACCACTGAAGCCGCTCGCCCCGGGCGACGCGCAGTTGGGCGGCCACGAGATCGATGCCTGTCACCTCCTCGGTGACGGGGTGCTCGACCTGAAGCCGCGTGTTCATCTCGAGGAAGTAGAAGCTGCCGCGGCTGTCGAGCATGAACTCGACCGTGCCCGCGCCGACGTAGCCCACGGCCCGGGCGGCCGCCACCGCCGCCTCGCCCATCT
>CAZNZH010000576.1:0-4212 GCA_964577445.1 uncultured Myxococcales bacterium | reverse complement strand
CGGGCGCGGGCGCCGGGTCGGGGATCGCCGCCGGGGCTGGCGTCGGCGCGGGCGCGGCCGGTGCCGGCTCGTCGATGGCGGCGGGCGAATCAGCGCGGGCTGACGGCGCGCAGAGGCACAGGGTGATGGCGAACGGAAGGGCGAATCGGCGCATGAAGGCGCTCCGGGACGTCAAGGTGTCGGGGCCACGACGACATCGCCGTCGAAGCGCGGGTCGATGACCCAAAATTGCAGGCTGCACTTCGCTTCGTCGCTGGTGTCGCCGCAGAGGTAGATGTGGCGGAGCGATCCGGTCAGCGCGGCCAGGGTGACGGGCGGGCAGTCGTACTCGTCAAAGCCCTTGTCGGTCTTGGCGTAGGTGCAGCGGCCGGACGCGTCGGGGCCGCCGATGAAGCGGATATCCAGCGGCTTGAACTCGTCGGCGAGCCCGAGCGACCCGTAGATCTTCTTCTTGCCGGCGGTGATGCCGGCGTACTGCGAGTACTGGAAGTAGCTCTCGAGATCCGAGCAGAGCGGGGCGCTCTGGCAGTCGTTGCGGCAGAGCGTCTCGTCGCCCGCGTCGATGCGGCCGTTCAGGTTTCGGTCGCAGGCGATGAAGCGGGTGGAGACGGCCACATCGGAGAAGGTCACGAGGTTGGACTCGAAGCGCTCGAGGAAGCGGGAGTTCTGGTAGACGGCGGCGCTGTAGGTCGGGCTCTTCGGGACTTCGGCGACCAGAGCCGGCGAGACATCCCAGGACGCGGGGACCTTGGCCAGCGGGTCCAGGCCGGGGAAATCGCGGCAGGCGGGGTTGCCTGGGTAATAGGGTTGAAAGCTGGGGAAGACGAGCTGGGTCTGGCCGACGTGCTCTTGGACTGCGCCGGAGAAGCCGCAGAGCTTGTCGCCGAAGAAGATGTCTTGGGGTTTCGAGAAGGTGAAGACGAAGAGGCCGTTGAACAGGCGATCGGCGACGTTGTCGTCGAGGTCAACGACGTAAAAGCCGTTTGATATCACGTTGGTAACGACGAGATTTCCCGCGCTGACCTGGACCTGCTGGCCCACCAGCGGGCTGGTGCGGAGGCTGTCGGTGAGCTGGATGTCGCGGATGCGCGGGTTGCTGAACCAGAGCGTCGGCGACACGCCCGTGGAGAGGTTGACCGGCGCCTCGAGGTCGTCGTTGGCGTCGGCGCAGCCGGGGTCGGCGAGGTCGAGCAGGCCGTTGCGGTCGTTGTCGATGCCGTCGGAGCACTGGCCGTAGTCGGCGGTGGCCGGGCGCGGCAGGACGCCGTCGGCCTCAAACCAGATGTGGGTCGGGCCGATGGCGCGGATGACCTTCACCGAGACGTCCTCGAGGCGACCGCCCTGCATGAAGAGATACTCAGCGGTGCCGGTGAGCTCGCCCGGCGTCGAGCGGACGTGGATCGGGCCGCGGTACGGGAAGGGCAGGCCGTCGCGCCCGATGGCCTGGAGGTCGAAGCGCAGGGTCAGGGCGCACAGGCGCTGGCCGGTCGTGTTGGGCACGCACTGAAGCGCGGTCGGGCAGTCGGCGTCGGTGGTGCAGCTCGAGCCGCCCGCGAAGGAGAGCGGCAGCGCCTCCGAGCCCAGAAACTGGTCCTCGGCGCCAGCGGCGAGCTGAACGTCGAAGGCGAAGAGGTCGTTTTCGAAGGGCTTGTCGTCGACGCAGCCCGCCAGCAGCGTGAGCGCGGCGAGTCCCCAGGCGCGGCAGCGGCCGCCGGCGCGGCTAGAGGTCGTCATCAGGGTTGCCGTCGACGGGGAGATCTTCGAGGTTTGCCGGGAGGATTCGGCCGATGCGGCCGTCGGCCTCGGCGCGCGCACAGGGGAGGGCCAGGCAGCGCTTCAGGGCGCGCCAGGAGGCGTCGAGCTCGCAGGCGACGCCGCGATCTGCGGTGCCGGCGCAGACCGCCGGCAGGCAGTGGGCGTCCGGGCCGCACTGCTCGCCGGGGTGGCAGTCGCTCGCGCTGGCGCAGGGCAGGCGGCAGCGGCTGTCTCGGCAGGTGGCGACCGGGACCACGCAGCGCCCGCCGCGACAGAGCGCGCCGCCCTCGCAGTCCACAGCGCTCTCGCAGGCGGCGCAGGCGTCGCCGGCACAGACCGCCGCGACGTCGATGCAGCCCGCGTCGTCCTCACATGACGCGCCCTCGCGCGGCTCACAGACGCCCGCGACGCACAGCCGCTGACCCGTCGCCAGCGTGAGATCGGCCCCGGGGCAGTCCGCGTCGCTCGCGCACGTGCGCTCGCAGCGGGTGCTTGCGCAGACGATGTTCTGGGCCTGGCAGAAGCCCGCCGCGCAGAGCTGCCCGTCCGGACAGGGCGTGGTCAGATCGCAGGCGGTGCACGTGGCGGCGGTGCACGGCGCCGGCACTCGGCAGGCGCTGGTGCTGCTGCACTGGCCCCCCAGATCCACCGGGCAGTGAGGGATCGCCACCCGCTCGCCGGGCGTGGTCTGGGCCACGCGCAGGCAGTCGGCGGCGTAGAAGGCGGACACGTCGGCGACGCAGCTCTCGAAGCCGACGCAGCCGTCGAGCCACAGCGAGCCATCGGCGGCCCGGCACTCCTCGATGCAGCGGTCGCTGCGGAGCACGGTCTCCAAGACGGCGTCGCGCAGCGCCACGTCGGTGTCGATCTGCGTGTTGTTGACCTTCAGCACGGTGAAGCCCGAGCCGCCGCTGGCGATATAGTCGTTGGTGGCCATCTCGTAGACCGCGTTGCGGTCCAGGGGCCGGCGCACGCACCCGGTCGTGTCGGTGATCTCGGGGTCGCCGCAGTTGGTGAAGAAGATGTCGCGGGCCACGGGCGGGTCGGCCGCGCAGTCCATGACGAACTCGATGCCCGAGACCTGAATCTGGGTCGAGCACCCGCGCCCCGCGCTGCGGCGGGTCGAGAAGTCCAAGAGCTCCTGCACGTCCTGGCCCGACAGGTACATCGTCGTCACGTAGTTGTTGAACGGGAAGATGTTGTAGAGCTGGTCCAGCGTGATGGCGCCTGGGTTGAGATCGGTGCGGATACCGAGCGAGTTCGTCATGCCGAAGTCGGCGCGGGCATACTGGCGGATGGCCTCGGCGACCAGGTTGCCCAGAGGCGAGTCGCCGCCGTCAAAGCCGAAGCGCCGGATGACGCGGGTCGCGTAGCCGTAGACCGACTTCAGGTCGATGGTCTGGTGCAGCTTTCGCGCGTAGGGCTCGATGAGGTCGAGCATCCCGGGCTCTTCGGGGATGTGGGAGTCGATGGGCACCACCTTATAATCGTGGGCCACCACCTCACCGTCGCGCACCACGAGGTCCAGGCGCCCGACGAACTTCGCGAAGGCGCCCGAGTGGGCCAGGATCACCGGCCGCCCGGTGCGGTCGGGGATGACCTTGGGCGGCATCAGGACGATGTGCAGGTGCCCGCCCATGACGACGTCCAGACCTTCGGTGGCGCGGATCATGTCCTCGTCCTCGCCGAGGCCGGCGTGGCTGACCGCGACGATGAGGTCGACGTGAGGCCGCAGGATGTCGATCCAGTCCTGCACGGTCTGCACGATGTCCAGCGGCACGATGTGCAGCGAGTTGCCGATGTCGGTGATGGACGAGAGCGACGAGAAGTTGCCGACGCCGATGATGCCGATGCGCATCCCGTCGGCGTTGAGGATCTCGACGGGCTGTGCGATTTGACCCAGGCGCTCGCCGGGCTCGAAGAGGTAGTTCGCGGCCACCAACGGGTAGGTCGCCCAGCGGTCGAGCTGCTTGACGTAGTTGCCGAGGCCCTCGTCGAACTCGTGGTTTCCGATGACCACCGCGTCGGGGCGGAGCTGGCTGAGCGCCCGCTGCTCGGCCTCGCCGAGGAAGGCGTTGAAGATCGGCGCGCCCTGAAAGCAGTCACCGGAGTCCACGTAGATCGAGCGCGCCGCCCGCCCGCGCTCGCGCTCGATGACGGTCGCCATGCGCGCGATGCCACCGAAGGGCGCGTTCTCTTGGAGCAGGCCCAGGTCCTCGTCGCCCGCCAGCACCTCGAAATCGTACGGGAGCAAGCGGGAGTGGATGTCGGTGGTGTGGAGGATGGTCAGGCGCAGGTCGCGGCCCTGTGTGACGGGCGCTGGGTAGCGCTCCGCACAGCCCGCCAGCACGCCGAGCGCGCACGCCACTACCAGCCCAGACCGCAGCACGGCTTCCTCCCACCCCGGCGGAATCGCGGCATCTAGCACACGGCGCAACCGCCCCACAAGCGAGCGCG
>CAZNZH010000575.1:0-4215 GCA_964577445.1 uncultured Myxococcales bacterium | reverse complement strand
GGGGTCTTCGTCACGCCAGCGCCTCCAGGTAGGGCCGCATGAACGGGTAGATGCGGTCGGCTCGGGCGGCCGCGACGAGGTCGTCGATGCTGCCGGCGCGCGTGCGGAGATAGTCCGTCAGCGCCGCGAGCGCGACGTCGAGGCCCACGTGCCTGCGAAAGCGGAAGCAGTCCGCCACGGTCTTTGCTGGGGTCGTCAGCAGAACCTCCACCCCGTCGATGACCCGTGACTCGATCCCGTGGTCCCGCGCGGGGCCGCTGGCGCGAACCACCTCGAGCCGTGGGAAGTTCAGCTTGGGGGCGTGCGCGTTGCGGTCGATGAGTATCCAGACCGCGGACGGCGACTCGCTGGTCAGCCCGTGCACTTGCAGGGCGCTCAGCAAGCAGATCACCGCGTGGGGCGCCCGTTTTGAGACCTCTGCGAGGGCGCTCCACTGTGTCACGGGCGCCGCGGCGAGCCTGTAGAGTCCGCGATCCACCCGCTCAAGCAGCCCGCGCTCGCAGAGTCGCTTGAGGTAAGTCCTCGGGATGCCGGCGCTGTCGAGGTCTCGCGCGCGCACCAGCCCTGTCCGCGCCATCTGGAGGAGCTCAGCCACCTTGGTCGCATCGATTCGGCTCATGATACGTAAACGCTATCACAAGTAACCATGACCGTGAATCAGTATCAGGCACGCCCACGGTCTCGGCGGAGCCGGAGCCGACCCCGGCCGCTGGACGCTGGACGCAAAAAAGCCCCGGGGCCTCTCGACCCTGGGGCTTTTCGTCCTCGACTTGCGCCGGGGTTAGATCTTCTTCAGCTCGTCGATGATGGCTCGCTTGAGGGCGCTGCCCTCGAGGGGGGCTTGGACGACCGCTGGCGGGCGGAGGTGGCGCAGGGCGTCGGCCTCCAGCATCGCTAGCTTCGTCGACAGCTCGGCGTCCTCCTGACCACGGAAGCTGAGCCGGGTCGTCGGGGGTTCTGACAGGCCTAGGCGCATACGGACGAGCTGCTCCTCTGTCACGGTCAGGTCCGCCTTGCGGAGGGCCCTGCGTACGTCGGTGCTGGTCGTCGTCGCACGACGGGTTTCGGTCGTCGTGGTCTTGGTCGGGCTACTCACGTGTTGTTCCTCCACACGGCAACGCCACAGAAAACGAGATCCCCCCGGACACGTCGAGGACGAGGATAGGGGCATCGGCGGGTCGCGTCGAAAAAAACGCTCGGAATGGGTCGGAGCGAGGAGTCGAAGAAAAAAAGCTCGGGCCGTTCGCGAGGATAAACCCGCGAACTCGCTAGAGATCTTCGTTGACGTCCGCGCGGAGGTCCAATTTCTTGATGAGATACTCGAGGCTCTTGCGGTGGATGCCGCCGCGGCGCGCCGCCTCGGACACGTTGCCCTCGGTCTCGTCGAGCAATCGCAGCCAGTAGCGGCGCTCGAAGGTGTCGAGCAGCCTCGCCTTCGCGTCTTTGAAGGGCAGCTCGTAGTCCGCCTCGACGTTGCCCCGGTGCGCGGACGCATCGGCCGCGCTCTCTTGAGCCGCCAGCCCGCGATCGGTGAGAAATCGCGTCTCCAGGCGCCCGCTGTCGGCCAGCACCACCGCGCGCTCGACGTAGTTCTTCAGCTCGCGCACGTTGCCCTGCCACGGGTGCTGCTGGAGCCGCTGCATCGTCTCGAAGCTGACGTGAACGCCCGCCGAGCCGGAGTCTTCGAGGAAGTGCTGCACCAAGAGCGGGATATCCTCGGGCCGCAACCGCAGCGGCGGCAGGCGGACCTTGATGACCGCGAGGCGGTAGTACAGATCCTCGCGAAACTGTCCGCTCTCGACCTCGCGCTCGAGGTTCCGGTTCGTCGCCGCCACCACGCGGACGTCGGTCCGGCGCAGCTCGCCCGAGCCGACCGGGCGCACCTGACCCGACTCCAGCACGCGCAAGAGCTTCGGCTGAAGGTCCAGGGGCAGCTCGCCCACCTCGTCCAAGAAGAGCGTGCCGCCGTGGGCCTGCTCGAAGACACCCTTTCGCGCCGCCACCGCCCCGGTGAACGCCCCCTTCACGTGGCCGAAGAGCTCGCTCTCGATGAGCTCCTGCGCCACCGCCGAACAATCGAACACCACCAGCGGCGCCGCGGCGCGAGGCGAGTGCTGGTGGATCGCGTCGGCGACCAGCTCCTTGCCCGTGCCGCTCTCGCCCTCGACCAGCACCGTCGCCCGCGTCGGCGCGATCTTCGCCAGCAGCGCGAAGATCTCCCGCATCTGCGACGAGCGCCCGAGGAGCTGCCCGTAGCGCTCCGAGCGCGACAGCGCCACCTGCACCGTCTCGTCTTCGAGCCGAAACTCCATCTCGGCGGTGCCCAGCCGCACCCGCGCGCCGGCGACGAGGAAGGCCTCCATCACGCGCACGCCGTCGATGAAGGTCCCGTTCTTCGAGCCCAGGTCTCGCAAGAGGTAGCCCGACCCCACGAACTCCATGCGCGCGTGCTGCCGCGAGACCGTCGGGCTGTCGACCACCAGGTCGTTGTCGGGGGCGCTGCCGAGGTGAATCAGCCGCGCGCCGAAGGGCTTGGTGCCGCGCTCGGGGCCGAAGCAGAAGCAGTAGCGGCGAAACCGGACCTCGTCCTCGCCGTCCGCGACCGCTGCGGTGTGAGAGCTGGCTGCCATGGCCGGATGGTAGCCGAAGGGGGGCGCTGCCGGAAAGCGCGGCGGCGCCCGGTCGTCAGGGGGCGGGCGGCGGCTCGCTCAGGGGGTCGGGCGGCGGCTCGCTGAGGGGGTCGGGCGGCGGCTCGCTGAGGGGGTCGGGCGGCGGCTCGCTCAGGGCTCGGCCGGCGGCTCCCCGGGGTGCACCGGGACCTCGCCGGTGTCCACGGTGATGGTGCCCAGGCTGCTGGTCTTGCCCTCGCTGACCGTGAAGGGAAAGCGGCGCTCGAAGGCCGGGCCGGCGCTGACCAGGAGGACGTGGGCGCCGGCAGCCACCGGCAGGTCGCGGACCAGGTTGCTGCCGGTCTTCGGCACGGCGCGGCCGTCGATGTAGACGTCGGCGTTTGCTGGGTAATAGCGGAAGCTGACGGCGCCGAGGGTGGCCGCGGCCGGCTTTTGGGCGGGGCTGGGCGCCGGGCGGGCCGGCTCGGCGTCGTGGCGGGGCCTCGGGATCGCGAGCGCGCCGAGGGCGAGGCCGCTCTGGCGGCCGACGGTCTGCGGGTCGGCGGGGGCGGGGGCGACGACGACCGGGGCTGGCTCTGCTTCGGTGGGGCCGGGCGCGATCTCGGGCGGCGCTTTTTCTGCGGACGCGGCGGGCTCGGCCGGGGTCGGGGCCGGGGTCGGAGCCCCGGCGGCGGGGGCCGAAGCGCGGGAGGCCGCGGCCACCTCGGGGCTGGGGTCGGGCGGGCCGAAGGAGAGCCACAGGAGGAAGCCGACAGACGCCAGCAGCAGGAGGTTGAGCGCGATGAGCAGGCCGAACGCGCCCAGCACGCGGCGGCCCGGCGGCGGGGCGGGCGGGACCGTGACGCCGTCGGCTTCGAGCGCGGGGTTCGGTGGCGGCGTCGCCATCTCGACCGCGGCGGCGGGGGTCGCTCCCGGGGTGACCGGCAGAGGGACCGCGGGCGGCGTGGCGCCGGGCGCGAGGAGCACGTCGCGGGTCACGAAGGCCGCCAGCGCGGGCTCCGGCGAGACGACGCTGACCGTGGCGGCGGCGCGTTGGGGCTGCCCGCCCTGGAGCGACAGGCGCAGCGCGTCGTCCAGGGACAGGCCGGCCGCCGAGGGCGCGCGCAGGGCCTCGGGGGTGGCGTCGAGGACGGCGGTGACCCAGGCGCTGATCTCGCGGTTGCCGACGAGCTGACCGACGCGAAAGAGGTAGCCGTGCAGCGCGCGGGCGGCGTCGCCTGCGGTCGGGAAGCGTCCCTCGGGGGACTTCTGCAGCATGCGGTCGACGGCGGCGGTCAGCTCGACGGGGAGCGCGGGGTTCAGCTCGGCCAGGGGGCGCTGGGCGAAGTGGCGGATGCGGTCGAGGGTCTCGAGGTCGGTGGCGCCGTCGAAGGGCCGCTCCTGGGTCAGCATCTCCCAGGCGACGATGCCCACGGCGAACTGGTCGCTGCGGGCGTCGAGCGCTGTGCCGGCGGCCTGCTGCGGCGACATGTAGGCGAACTTGCCCTGGACGGCGCCGGAGACCGAGCCGCCGAGGCGGTCGGTGGCCCGCGCGATGCCGAAGTCGACCAGCTTCACCTCGCCGTCGCGCGACAGCATCACGTTG
>CAZNZH010000574.1:0-4223 GCA_964577445.1 uncultured Myxococcales bacterium | reverse complement strand
CCGCCGGCCGCGCAGCGCACGCCCACGCCTGCTCAGGCGGCGACCGTGGCTGCGCTGGCGGCTGAGGGGAACGGTGCGCGAGCTGCGCCTCGGCGTCTCGGGCGCGACGACGTGACGATTTACCGAAGATCGGGCCGCGGCCCGGCGGGGGCGCTGTCTTGACCGATCCCTTCCACGACGACGGCCAGATGCAGGGGCTCCTGGCGCGCATCATCGGGCGCGGCGAGCGGATGCGCATGGTGCTTGAGCAGACGCGGATGGCGGCGCGCAACCGCGTGGACGTGCTGATACTCGGTGAGGCTGGCACCGGCAAGGAGTTCATCGCGCGGGCGATCCACGACCTGAGCGCGCGCGCGTCGGGGCCCTTTGTCTCGGTCCACAACGCGGCCATCCCCGTCGATCTCTTCGAAGCGGAGTATTTTGGGCACGCCAAGAACGCTTACACCGGCGCAACCAGCGCGCGCCGGGGCCGGTTGGTGGCCGCGGACGGCGGCACGCTCTTTCTCGACGAGATCGCCGAGCTGGACGTCGGCTCGCAGGCGAAGCTCCTGCGAGCGATCCAGGAGCGCAGCGTGCTCCCGGTGGGCGCCAGCCGTGAGGTGGCGACGGATTTCCGGCTGGTCGCGGCCACCCAGCGCCCCATCGCCGAGATGGCGCGCGAGGGCAGCTTTCGCGAGGATCTGCTTTACCGAATCAACGCGTTCACCATCTGGCTGCCGCCCCTGCGCGAGCGGCCCGAGGACATCCCCGAGCTGGCCGCGCACCTCGCGGCGACCGCTTCAGAGCGCGGCATGCCGGCGACTCCGGGGCCCTCCGCCGCCGCCTGTGCCCGCCTCGCCGACGAGCTGTGGCCCGGAAACGTGCGCCAGCTCGAGAGCGTGATGCTGCGCGCGGCGCTCGCGGCCCGCGGCGAGCCCATCGAGGTCCAGCACGTCGAGCAAGCCTTGACCCCTGCGGAGCGCGAGCCGACCGGCGCCCCGGCACATCGCCACGAGGGTCCAGCCATGCCCCTGGACGCGATCATCCGAAGGCGCGTGCTCGACGCCCTGCGCGACACCGGCGGCAACGTCACCGCGGCGGCGCGCGCCCTCGCCGTCACGAAGGGGACGCTCTGCCACAAGCTCGACGCGTGAGAGCCCCATAAGCCCCAGCCCGCTCGAGGAGCTGCGCAGGGAGAGATGACACGCCGGCGTGCCCGCGGCGCCGGCCCGATCCCGCCCTACCGGGCTTAGAGGGTGTTCCCATATTCTTACCCCGCCGCCTGGCTGACTCCCATCTTTTCAGGGACTTCCGCGCGTCGGTTTCTTGCGCTCGGCAAGCGCCCTCCGCGCGTAAGCCCCTGAAAAGACGTCGCGGGCGCCCCGCTCGGTCCGAATATGGGAACACCTTCTTAGAAGGCGTTCCCATATTCTTACCCCGCCGCCGAATCCTCATAGAACTGCGCGTACCACTTCCGCAGCTTCATGATCGGCCCGTCGGCCTTACACAGCAGCGGCGGCTGCCGATAGGTCTTGTTTTCCCAAATCCGCACGTCCTCAAGGAAGCCCGTCGTCAGGTTGTCGATGTACCCCTGCGCGAACGCCTCGTCGCGGTCGCTGTCCCCGCTGGGCTTGAGCGCCACCCCGAACCGCAGGTCCAGCGTGCCGTCCCCGACCATCGTGTGCGCGTTGACCAGCAGGCTGTGCAGGTACCCCTTCATGTCGGAGATCTGGAAACCAGGCCCGTAGTACGTCGCCTCCAGCGCGAACCGGTCCTTGCCGCCCCCCCGCGGGTAAGCGACGCCGCTGTTTCGCTGAACGGCCAGGTGCCCCTTGAACTCGTTTTCGAAGGTCCCGACGTGCGTCCCATGTACCGGCTCGAAGTGCGCGATATCCACGACGTTTTCGACGATCTCCCGCGAGTGCGTCCTGATGCGAATGCGGCTGTGGCGCCACGGCAGCCACTCGCTCGAGTCGTGGTTTGGCAGCGTCGGCACGTCGAAATCCGGCTCGCCCCCCGTCGGGTGATACCAGAGGTGAACCAGGCCATTGCGCTCGATGACCGGCCACACCCCGACCGCCGCTTTCCTCGGGATCTCCTGGCAATACGGGATCTCGACGCAGCGCCCGTCGCCTTCAAAACGCCACCGGTGAAAGGGGCACACGATCGAGGTCCCGACGACCGTCCCACCCGCGCCCAGCGCCGCTCCCATGTGTGGGCAGTGGCCGTCGAGGATGCGCACGACCCCGTCCTCACCGCGATACGCCACCAGCTCGCGGTCGAAGTAGTGCAGTTGCAGCGTCCCGCTCACGGGCAGCTCGTCGGAAAACGCCACGACGAACCAGCCGCGCGGGAAGCCTTCGAAATCGTCGAATCGTCGCTTCGCCATGTGTCGCCTCCGGTCCCGCGCGGCCCGCCACCTCGGGCGCCCGTCGCGCACTAGAACGTGTTTCAGTTTGCTCAATGGACCACGCTTCGAGCCCGACCGCAACCCTCCGCGCCCGCCTCACCGGCCGCCCCGCCCGCCGCACCGCGCCCCCCGACTGCCCGCGCGCGCCCGCATCGCCCCCCCAAAAGCCGTCCACCCTTCCCGATGACGCCCGCCCGAGATACCCTCCGGCGCATGATTTACCTCGCCATCATCCTCATCCTGCTCGCCGCGGTGGTCATCTACGACCTCACCCAGCGCAAGCACGCCATCCTCCGCAACTTCCCGGTCGTCGGACATTTCCGCTACTGGCTCGAGGCGCTCGGCCCAGAGCTTCGCCAATACATCGTCACCAGCAACGACGAGGAGCGGCCCTTCTCGCGCGACCAGCGCCGCTGGGTCTACGCGTCGTCCAAGCAGGAGAACAACTACTTCGGCTTCGGCACCGACAACGACCTCGAGGAGTCGGCCCACACCATCGTCATCAAGCACGCGCCCTTCCCGCTGTCGCACCCCCACAAAGACGAGCCGGGCTTCGACCCCGCCTGCCGCATCCCCTGCGCGAAGGTGCTGGGCGCCTGGCACGGCCGCACGAAGGCCTTCCGCCCCGACTCCATCATCAACATCTCGGCCATGAGCTACGGCGCGCTCTCTGCACCCGCGGTCGAGGCGATGAACCGGGGCGCCAAGATCGCCGGCTGCCTCCACAACACGGGCGAGGGCGGCATCTCCGACCACCATCTCCACGGCGGCGACCTGATCTACCAGATAGGGACCGGCTATTTTGGCTGCCGCGACGAGCACGGCCGCTTCTCCATGGAGCGCCTGCTGGCCGCCGTCGCCAGCGGCCCGGTGAAGGCCATCGAGATCAAGCTCAGCCAGGGCGCCAAGCCCGGCATGGGCGGCGTGCTCCCGAAGGCGAAGATCACGCCCGAGATCGCCAGGATCCGCGGCGTGTCGATGGGCAAGGACATCGTCAGTCCGGCAGGCCACTCGGCGTTTCGCGACATCCCATCGATGATCGACTTCATCGAGTCCATCGCGCACGCCACGGGCCTGCCGGTCGGCATCAAGTCCGCGGTCGGCGAGCTGACGTTTTGGGAAGAGCTGGCCCACACCATGGCCGCGACCCAGCGTGGCCCGGACTACATCCAGATCGACGGCGGCGAGGGCGGCACGGGCGCGGCGCCGCTGGTCTTCTCCGACCACGTCGCGTTCCCGTTCAAGATCGCCATGAGCCGCGTGTACGGCCGCTTCGTCGACGCCGGCATCGCCGAGCACATCGTCTTCATCGGCGCCGGCCGCTTGGGCTTCCCCGAGGAGGCGACCCTGGCGATGGCGCTCGGCTGCGACATGGTGTCGGTCGCCCGCGAGGCCATGCTCTCCATCGGCTGCATCCAGGCCCAGCGCTGCCACACCGACCACTGCCCCACCGGTGTTGCAACGCACAACAGGTGGCTGGTTCGCGGGCTGGACCCGACCAACAAGGCCGCCCGCCTGGCCAACTACGTCATGGCGCTGCGCAAGGAGATGCTGTGGCTCGCCCGCGCGGCCGGCGTCGTGCACCCGTGCCTGATGGGCCCCGACCACTTCGCCATCGTGGACGACTACTTCCGCGCGTCGACCCTCGAGGAGGCCTTCGGCTGCCGCCTCCCGCAGCCCGACGCCAGCCCCGAGCGCGTCGCGAACCTGGCGCGCCTGATGGGCACGCCGCACCTGGCCTGACAGGGCCATCGACCTGCCCCTGGGCTTCGTGGACGCCAAGCTCACGATCTACGACGAGCGCGTAGGCGGCGAGCGCGCGCATGACCCTGGC
>CAZNZH010000573.1:0-4245 GCA_964577445.1 uncultured Myxococcales bacterium | reverse complement strand
GAACTCGCGAGTTTACCTACAATGCGCGTGCGGAGATGGTCACCTACCAGCCTCCGAGCCTGACCGGCAGCCAGGGCGACCCCGTGACGATGCCGACCCACTATGGCTACGACGCCGACAAGCGACTGGAGCGCGTCGAGCTGCCCGATGGCACGGGCGTGGCCATGCGCTACCACCCGGCGGTGGGTAGCTGCGACGCGCTGACGCCTTGCACGACCGGCACCTGCATCCAAGACGCGCGCGTGGACGACGACTACCAGTCCGTCTGCGGCCCAACGGGCTTTCCGCCGCCGGCCGGCCACCTCATCGGCGTGGACGCGGGGCCAGACGGCGCGATCGCCTACTGCTACGACCGGTTCGCTCGCGTCTCGGACGCCATCTCGCCCGACGCGGCGGTGGGCTTCGCCCGATAGCAAGCCGGAGCCGTCGTAGTCGAAGCCCACCGCCCAGCCCAGCGATCCGGTGCTGCCTGACGTCCGCTACGTCTATGACGACGCCGGCCGCCTCGCCGAGCTTTGGTCGGGCCAGGTCCTGCGCGAGCGCTACGTCTATGACGACAACGGCAACCGGCTGACCACCAAACTCTACGACGCCGAGGCCGTCACCGACATAGGACCCGGAGGTCGGGCACTGGACGGCGTGAGTCCACCTGGGCGCGAGCAGGGTCGGCGCGAGCAGGGTCCCGATGAACCTCGCGAGTCCGCCCGGGCACAAGTCAGGTCCCGATGAACCTCGCGATCTCGTCGCGGACCTGCTAGTTTGAGACCTAGCCGCACTCTGGGGAGCGCGGCCGGCTCGCAAAGCGCCTCCTGCGCCGCGACCACGGAATCCCACGATGGCCAGGGTAGCGCAAGCAGCGCGATCGGCTCGCACCGCGGTCCTCGCCCCGGTCGCCCTGGCTTTGGTCTTGGCGCTGGTGACGACAGTGCTCTGGCGGGCCCTCGGCTCACGCGACGAGACCGAGGTCAAGGCCACGGTCAACGCCGCGACGACCACGCTCGCCCTTGAGGTTCAGCGCATCATGCGCACGCGGATCTCTGGCCTGGAGCGCATGGGCATCCGCTGGGAGACCCGGGGCGGCACGCCACAGGGCGAGTGGGCCACCGACGCCACCCACCTGCTGAGCCATGAACCAGGCTACGTGAGCCTCTCGTGGGTTGACGCCTCCGGCAGACCCCAGTGGGTGCTCCCGGAGTCCGCGCGCACGGGCGGCGACGCCGACGATCTCGCCCGCGAAGTGGCCCGTACCGAGATGCTCAAGACCGCGCAGAATGAGCGCCGGCCGCTGGTCTCCCACGCGATTCGCCTCCACGACGGCCACACCGGCTTCGTCATCTACGTCCCGCTCTTCCCAGGCGGCGCTTTCGACGGCTACATCCTCGCCATGTGCCGCTTCGACACCCTGTTCGAGGCCCTGACGCCCGCCCCGGTGGCCCGCCGCTACGACGTCGCCGGGTGGGACGAGGACGCCCAGATCATGGGTCCGCCGCGCGCGCGCAGCGAGGTCTGGTCTGACCCGGTGCCCGTCCGCCTCTCGGGCGCGTGGTGGCAGCTCCGCCTCAGCCCCCGCCCGGGCGCGCTGGCCGACCTCGCCTCGCCGCTGCCGCCGCTGGTCCTCGCGCTGGGCTTGGGTATGGCCGTCTTCGTCGGCGTCGCGTTCTACCTGCTGCTGCTCGCCCGCCGCCGCACCCTTGAGGCGGAGTTCGCCAACGCCGAGCTGAATGCTGCAATGCAGCACCATCGCGCCACCGAGGCCAAGCTAAAGCTCCTCGCCGAGACCCTGGAGAAGCGGGTGGGCGAGCGTTCACAGGCACTTGCGGTCTCTCAAGCCGAGGTGGTCCGCCTCGAGCACGAGCTCTTCGACACGCGAAAACTCGAGGCCCTCGGGCGCGTCGCTGGCGGCGTCGCCCACGACTTCAACAACAGCCTCATGGCCATCAGCGGCCTGACCGAGCTGGCCCTGACGCGCATCAGCGGCGACCACCCCGCGCGCCGCCTCGTCGCCCAAGTCCAGCAAGCCGCAGACAAGGCAGCCTCCCTGACCCGCCAGATCCTCTCCTTCGGCCGCCGCCAGGTGCTGCAGCCAGAGACCATCGACCTGGCCTCGCTCATCACCGAGTCCCACGAGATGCTCGAGCGCCTCCTCGGCCCTGGCGTCGGCCTGACGGTCGTGCGCAGCGACCGCCCGAGCTGGGTCGAGGTCGATCCCGGCCAGATGCAGCAAGTCATCCTGAACCTCACGCTGAACGCCCGGGACGCCATGCCCGACGGCGGCCACCTCGTCATGGAGCTCCGGCACCTCCCGCCCAGCGCCGGCGGCACCGACAGCTCCGACCTGGGTTGGGTCGCCCTCGATGTCCGCGACAACGGCTGCGGCATGGACGGCGAGACCCTCGCCCGGGTCTTCGAGCCGTTTTTCACGACCAAGGCGACCGGACACGGGCTCGGCCTCGCCATGGTCCACGGCATGATCCGCCAGAGCGGCGGCCAGATCGTCGCCGACAGTGAGGTGGGTCGCGGGACGACGCTCACCATCCGCCTCCCGGCCGCCGTGGCCCCGCCGGCCGCGGTCGCCGTTCAAAGCCGCAGCGACGACCAGAGGCCCGCCCCCGCGCGCGGCACGGTGCTCGTGGCGGAAGACGACGAGCTGGTCCGCGAGGCCCTCGCCGGGATGCTCCAAGACGGCGGCTACACGGTGCTTGAGGCCGCCGACGGCGCCGAAGGCCTGCGGATCTGCGAGGAGCACGACGGCCCCATCGACGTGCTCCTCACCGACGTCCTGATGCCGCGCGGGGGCGGCCCGGAGCTCGCCGCCGGCGTCGCCCGCCTGAGGCCCGGCATCCCCGTGGTCTACGTCTCCGGATACACCGCCAGCCGCCTCACGGAGGACGGCGTCCTCCAGCCAGGCGTCGCGTTTTTGCAAAAGCCCATCGGCCAGGACGAGCTCCTGCGCACCCTCGACGAGGCGCGGCGCCACGGCGCCATGAGCGACCAGCGCGGCTCGACGGGCTAAACTCGACGCCCGGCCGGAAATGCGCGGCGTCGGGTGCTCGTTTTCGCCATCACGCCCGCGCGTCCGTATCATCGTCGGATGCGGCGGCATTTCGGTCCGATCGCCGGAGATGGCCCTGGCTTCCTCGATTCACCACCTCTGCGCGCGCGTCCGCTGGAGGCTGCGCTTGCAGTCCGCCGTGTCGCGCGCGGTCTGGGCCGGGCTCGCCGCGGGCAGCGCGCTGCTCGTGGTCATCGCCCTGGCGCGCCTGCGGATCATCGCGCCCTCCGCCATCCCGGTCGCCGCCCTCGCCACCGTGGCCGCGCTGGGCCTGGCGCTGCTCAGCGGGCTGGTGCGCCGCGTCAGCTTTATCGACGCCGCCAGCCGCCTGGACCGGGCAGCCGGGCTCCACGATCGCCTCGGCAGCGCCATCGCCTTCGCGCGCCACCCCACGCCGACCCCGATGGAGCTGGCCGCCATCCGCGACGCCCAGGCCCACCTCCACCGCGCCGACCCCAAAGCCGCCGCGCCCTGGTCCTGGCCCCGCGGTGGGCTGCCGCTGCTGGCGCTGGCCGGCCTGACCGCGGGCGCGTGGCTGGCGGTCATCCCGGTGGCCTCCGCACAGGGCCGCGCGTTGACCGCCCTTCACCTGCCGGCCGCGCCCCAGCCCGAGCGGGTGACGCTCCGCCCCGAAGACCGCGCCGCCCTGGCTGACGAGGCCGCGCGCCTGGCCGAGCAGGCCGCCGCCATCGACGATCCCGACGTGAAATCCTGGATCGCCGAGCTCAACGAGCTCGTCCGCGCCTTACAGGAAGGTCGCATCACGCCCGAGGAGGCGCACGCCCAGATCGCCCGGCTCCAAAAAGCCCGGGAAGAGTGGTCGGAGCGTGTCGGTGACGAGGTGCGCGAGGTGGCCGAGCACGCGAAGAAGGCGGCCGAGTCGGTGAAGCGGCCGAACCGCGCGACCAGCCCGCTGCTGGACGCGCTGCGGGCCGAGCAGTGGGCCGCCGCCGCCCGCGCCATGAGAGAGCTGCGCGAGCGCACCGAGAGCGGCGAGCTGGGCGCCAAAGACGCCCGCGGCGTGCAAAGAGACCTGGAGCGGCTGGCCGAGTCGCTGAAGTCCGAGCAGCAGCAGCGCCAAGAGCGCCTGAAAAAGGAGCGGGACCGCCTGAAGAAGAAGGAGGAGCAGCAAAAAGACCGCTTCGCCAAGCAGGACCGGGACCGCCTGAAGAAGACCGAGCGCGAGCTGGAGC
>CAZNZH010000572.1:0-4257 GCA_964577445.1 uncultured Myxococcales bacterium | reverse complement strand
ATCTTCGACCGCTGGACGACCAACCGGCGCCAGGATCACTT
The DNA here is from genome assembly GCA_964577445.1 of uncultured Myxococcales bacterium. GTDB lineage: Bacteria > Myxococcota_A > UBA9042 > PHBI01 > JACKFB01 > JACKFB01. The sequence continues at coordinate 4,216 of CAZNZH010000572.1, read as the reverse complement.
CGTGCAGCCCGTCGACGCACCAGCCGACGCGCCTGTGTCCGCCACCCCGTGAGCTGCGCCGAGAGGGCGGCGCTCCGCCCTTTAGAACTCCTCGGGCTTGCACTTGGCGTCGACCTGCAAGAGCGCTCTGATGGCCGATTTCAGCGTGGCGAGATCGCTGGCGGTGACCGCGACCGTCGCGCCGCCGCCGGCCCGGGCGATGCGCTCGTTTTGTCCGAAGCTGCCGCCGGCCCCGGCCGACAGGTTCACCACGGTCGTCTTGATGGAGATCGGAGAGCCGTCGGGGCGGGACAGCGCGCTGTGGCCGTCGAGATCCACCGTCGCCGGCACCGCTGACGGCTGCTGCCCCGCGCCGAGGCAGATGCCCTGCTGGCAGCTCGCCCCACCGCGGCAATCGGCGGTGGTCGCGCAGTTCAACCCGAACGCCAGCCGCTTGGCCTGAACCGCGGGGTTGAAGAACTCCTTCTCGTCTTGAAACGTGCTCTCCCCGCCGTCGGTGAAGAGCACGATGAGGCTGTCGCGGCAGTCCCGGAAGGGGTCGCGGCAGGTCCCCTCGGCGCACACGTAGCCGGTGGAACCGCAGTCGCTCGAGACCTGACACGGCTTGCCGTCGACCAACACGAAGCGCCGGAAATACTCGCCCGCGTAGAAGAGGCTCTTGCCGAGCGGCGTCTGGCCGGCCGCCCGCAGCTCGGGGTTGTCGTGGACGACGCAGCGGTCCTGCCCGTCGACCGACACACAGGAGTTCACCCCGCAGTCCGTGCCTTGCTTGCAGAGCGCCGAGCCCGGCTGCGGGTTGGGCGAGATGGTCTCGACGAAATCGAGCCAGAGCTGGAGCTGACTGGCGTTGCTGAGCGACGCGCGGCGCGGGAAGGGCACGAAGAGCACCTCGTCGAGGTTGTCGGCAAACCATGTGCCGGTCGCGGTGTCGTGAGACTGATCGTCGCCGCTCATGGTCCCGACGTGCTGGTACCAGCCCTGGTGGCACAGCGCGGGCGAGACCGGGTAGCGCGTGTTCTCGATCTGCGGGAATCGCTGTAGCGCGTATTGCACGCCGATTCCCTGCGACTCGGCGAGCACCTCGGCGAAGGCGCGCTTGGACAGCGAGAAGAGCGTGCGCGGTTCGCCTGGGGGCCCGTCACAGACCGGGAAATCCGACAGGCACTTGATGGCGCTGCTCTCGCAATCCTTGGGGAAGCTCGTTGGGTCCAGCGGCGCGTGCATGGAGCTGGACGTGTCGAAGATCACGAGCACGTTCTGGCGCACCGGCTGGCACTCGCCGTCGTAGCAGGCCTTGCCCGAGCTGCACGGCACCACGTTGACGTAGCCGGTGCCCGCCGCGTTACAGACCCGCGTGTGGACGGCGCCGTCACAGCTCTGGACCAGCGGCGTGCAGATGGGGGCTTCGCACTCGGCGCTGAGCGGGTTGCAGGTCGTCAGCGCCGGGCAGGGATCGGGCTCCCAGAAGCCGCCGGTGAGCTGGCCTATGCCGCTGACGACCGGCTTGCGGCAGCGCTCGCGGTGGCGGTCTTCGGTGCACCGGACGCGGTCGAACACGCAGTCGACGCAGACCTCCGACGCGGCCTCGCAGCGTCGCTCGTCCAGGCAGGCCAGCGCGCCGAGCTTCGGGTCGCAGCGGATGAGGCCGCTCGCGTCGGAGACCTCGCTCGTATCGGACGAATCGACGGCCGCGTCTCCGCCCGACGGCAGGTCCGGGGACTCGACGACGGGCGTGTCGCAGGCGGCGAGCCCGGCGGCGAAGGCCACGAGGAGCGCGAAGGAGGGGGTGGCGCGCGGGGTGGGCAACGGGACTCCTGCGGGCGACCGGGTCAGGGCAGCCACGGGGCGAGGTCGAGGGAGGCGCCGCCGTCGGCCGCGGTGAGAGACGCCTCAAAGCGGACGAAGGCCGCCGCGGCGAGCTCGGGCGGCGTGTGGTCGGCGGCGTCCGGGCCGATGGCGGCGTGCAGCATGTCGGTGGTGACCATCCCCGGCGCGATGGCGACGCTGATGATGCCGCGGGACGCGTAGTCGGCGTGCAGCACCTTCGCGAGGCCCTCGACGGCGTGCTTGGAGGCGCAGTAGGCGCCGTAGTTGGCGAGGCCGAAGCGGCCCAGACCGCTCGACAACCACAGGACAACGCCCCGGGGCCGGTCCAGCATTCCGGGGACGATGGCGCGAGCGAGGGCGTGCTGAGCGTCGACGTTGACGCGCATGACCTCGGAGAAGACCTCGGGCGGGGTTTCGAGCAAGGGCTCCATGGGCCCGAGCATGCCTGCGCTGAGGATGAGGGTGCCAACGCCGCCGAGGGGGCCGGCGGCGCGGGCGATGCGCGCGCCGAGGTCAGGCTCGCGGAGATCGCCAGACACCGAGGCGGCGCCTGGGCACCCGCGGGCTAAGACCTCGCCGGCGACGGCGCGGGCGTCGGCCTCGGTGCGCGCGTGGACGACCAGGGGGCGGCCGGCGGCGGCGACGGCGCGCGCCAGCGCGCGGCCGAGGCCGCGGTGGGTGCCGGTGATGGCGACGAGCGAGGCGGAGGCAGGCGTGGCGTGGGTAGTCATGGGCGCACCAGTAGCACGACAGGCGCGTCAGAACGAAGGGCGAGCGCGGGCCTTTGGAGCGAACTACAGCGCGGGCGAATCTCAACCGTAGTGCTCGTTGATGACCGCTCTTCGCATCACGACGTTGCTCTGCGTCCTCGGCCTCGCGGCCTGCGTGGACTCCGCGATCTCGGGCGTGCTGCCTCCGGTGGTGGACGCCGCTGGCGACGCGGTCTCCGACGGCGGCGGGTCCGACCTGGGAGACACAGACGGCGCGGCCCTCGTGGACGTGGAGCCCGACGTCGACGCCCTGGCTGACGCCCAGCCGGACGCCACGCCCGAGACCGGCGCGGACGTCGCGGCGGGGATCGACGGCGAGGCGGACGTGGAGACCGCGCCCGAGATCGAGCCCCAGCCCGAGATCGAGCCCCAGCCCGAGATCGAGCCCCAGCCCGAGATCGTCTCCGACTCCGAGATCGCCGGCGAGGGAGACGGCGACACGGCGCTCGACTCGGGCGGGACCGGCGACTCCGACATCGGCCCGCCCGAGTGCGACGCCGCCGGCGACTGCGACGACGCGAACCCCTGCACCATCGACGCCTGTAACGCCGGCGTCTGTAGCCACGCGACCGTCGCGAGCTGCTGCCTGCACGCGGCTGACTGCGACGACGGCAACGCCTGCACCGGCGACACCTGCCAGCTCCTGGGGCCCTTCGGGATCTGCCAGCACGCGCCGCTGCCCGCGCCCGGCTGCTGCGTGACCGCGTCGCAGTGCGCCGCCGTTGCATGCCAGGCCGTCACCTGTAGCAGCGCGTTTCAGTGCGTCTACTCCGAGACCACCAACCCCGAGTGCTGCGCGGTGGACGCGGACTGTGACAACGGCAGCGTCTGCACCGTGGACACCTGCGTGGGCGGGACCTGCGCCCACGTGCCGACGGGCGATCCGGCCTGCTGCAAGACCGTCGCTTGGCTGGTCGAGGACTTCTCCGTCGAAGACCCGATGGTCTTCGACGACGGCAGCCCGTCGCGCTGGCAGCGGCTCGAGGGGTGGGCGACGAGCGAGCCCTGGGCGCTGCATTTCGGCGACCCCGACATCGGCTCCTACGACACCGGCGAGCGCACCTTCGGCACGGCCCAGCTCCCCACCGTCGAGGTTCCCCAAGCAAACGCCTGGCCCACCCTGCGCTTTCGGGTGTGGCTGGACATCGAGGCCGCCCCCACCCGCGACGACCTCAACGTGCGCCTGCTGGTCGGCAACAGCGCGTTCGAGGTGTGGAACAAGAGCAGGCTGCCGCCGGACAAATACGGCGTCTGGAACGAGGTGTCGGTGTCGCTACCCCAGGCCGTTCAAGGCCAAGAGGTGCGAGTCCAGTTCAACTTCGACTCGATCGACGCGGTGAATAACGCGGGTCAGGGCGTCTACATCGACGACGTGGAGCTAGGAAACATCTGCCCCTAGTAAAAGGTCGGGGTGCGCGCCGAGGTGGGTCCGTCCGCTAGGAAGCCCCGCAGCGGCCGGACCGAGTCGTAGTCTACTACGTCGAGGTCCGCGCCCAAGGGGCCGACGACGCGGACGGGCCCGCATCGGCGTGCACCCCCACCTTCTGTCAGCCGCTGATCAGGTCGGCGACGTAGGCGCGGGCCTCATTCTGAGCTCTCTCCATATCGCGTGTGTCGAG
>CAZNZH010000571.1:0-4270 GCA_964577445.1 uncultured Myxococcales bacterium | reverse complement strand
AAGTCGATGGCCGGCGGGTCGAGGTCGCGACCGGCCGGGCCGTCTCCCTGCCCCGTGACCCCATGGCACGACGCGCAGTGCGGCTGGTAGAGCGACGCGCCCCGCGCCAGGTCGGGCGTCCGCGTCGGCGCCGTCGGCACCGGGTACGCCTTGAGGACCGCCGCGGCCAGGGCGTGGGCGCTGTCGGACACCACCGCCGGCGCGGCCTTCGCGTCCACCGCGGCGATCAGCGCGTCAGCCTGCTCGAGCAAGCCCGGCTTGGCTCCAGAGGCCGGCAGCGACGCGACGTGTGCGCGCGCGATCCGCGTGAACTCCCGCATCTCCGCGTACTCGGACGCGCTGATGATCGCGCCGTCGCGCACGGCGCCCGCGTAGTCGGTCGCTACGTAGTCGAGGAGCTGCCACGTCGGCGGGACGATGACGCTCGCGTCCTGTGCGCGGGCGGTCTCGACCGCAGCGAACGACGCGAGCACGCCCACGGCGAGCAGCGCGGCACGGATATTGAAAACGGATCTCATTAACACGCGTCCGCGCTACCACGGCGCGCCCCAGCCGCGAAAGTATGATCGCACGCCGAGTGGAAAATTGCGCCGCGTGTGGGGGGCTGGCAACAACATCCACGTTGACCAGGGCGATCCCGCTTCCGCCCCGCGACCACGGCGGAGAGCGTGCTCGACTCGGCGGCCACGCGCTCCATCGCGGAGACTGCCAGGTCGAGGCACCCGCACGAAACGATCGCCGACGCTTGGAGAGGCAGGTTGTCGCCTCCGTGGACCGGGCGTTCTCCAGGAGCCACTCCTGGCTTGGCGCGAGCGCGCCGTCGCGAAACACGAACCCCACCGGAGAGCGCTTCAGCCAGCGAGCGCAGCGCGCAACCGCTCGCACGGCGTGAGCGCAACCCGCTCGGTGCTTCCCGGCGGCTCGCTCCGTGTATATAATTCGTCACAGATTCTAGAAACCGGAGGCCCCATGGCGCTCAGCATCAAGAACGACGAGGCCGATCGCTTGGTTCGCGAGCTCGCCCACATCACCGGGGAGAGCCTGACGGAGGCGGTCGTCATCTCGCTGCGGGAGCGGTTGGAGCGCAAGCGCGCCGAGACGGACAACCGCCCGCTGGCCGAGCAACTGATGGAGATCGGGCGGCGTTGCTCGGCCCTGCCGGTGCTCGACGGCCGGAGCGCGGACGAGATCCTGGGCTACGACGAGAACGGGCTGCCGACCTGATGGTGCTCGATACGTCTGTGCTCATCGCCATTCTCCAGCAGGAGCCCGACGCTGGCGTGTACTCGGCCGCGATCGCAGGCGAGCCGGAGTGCCTCCTCTCAGCGGCGTCGGTTGTGGAGGCGGGCGTCGTCATAGTGACCCGCTACGGGGAGGCTGGGGGAGACGAGTTGGACAGGCTCTTGCTGGCGTCCGGCGTCGAGATTGTCCCGGTCACCGCGGTTCACGCCCGGATCGCGCGGGACGCCTTTGTGCGCTACGGCAAGGGTCGGCACCCGGCGCGGCTGAACTTCGGCGACTGCTTCACCTACGCCTTGGCCCGCGCGTCGGGGCACGCGCTGCTCTTCAAGGGCGACGACTTCTCGCACACCGACGTGGTCGCCTCGCCCGCCTCGCGCGCCTGAGCCGGGCCTCAGCCGGCCAGCACCGCCGCCACGCGCTCTCGCAGCGCCGGCACCAGCTCGGCTTCGAACCAGGGGTTTTTCCGCAGCCAGAGGTTGTTTCGCGGGCTCGGGTGCGGCAGCGGGACCACCGACGGCCAGCGCGCGCGCCAACCACGCACCGTCTCCGTGAGCGACCGCCGCCCCGCGCCGAAGTGGTAGGCGTGGGCGTACTGCCCGATGACCAGCGTCAGCTCCAGGCCACCCAGATGCGCCAACAGCCTCGCCCGCCACGCCGGCGCGCACTCGGGTCGCGGCGGCAGATCCCCCGACTTGCCGGTCCCCGGATAGCAAAACCCCATCGGCACGATCGCGAAGCGCGTCGGGTCGTAGAACACCTCGCGCGTCACCCCGAGCCAATCGCGCAGCCGGTCTCCGCTCGGGTCGTCAAAGGGCACCCCCGACGCGTGCACCCGACGCCCGGGCGCCTGCCCCGCCACCAAGATCCGCGCCCCCGCGCTCATCTGGAGCACCGGGCGCGGCCCCGCCGGCAGGTGCGCCTCGCACAGCCGACACGCGCGCACCTCCGCCAGCAGGGCGTCCAGAGACCCGGCGACGACCGCGCCCGCATCCGGCGCTTTCGCGCGTTGTGCTCCAGATGGCACAGCCCCGGCGCGTCCACCGGCGGCCGGATCCAGACCCCGAATCGCCCGCGCAGCCCCTTGTTCAGCGCGCTTCAGCCCCTGCTGGGGTTGTCGGAAGCGCCCGGCGGCGTCGTGAGCCGCCCGGGGTCTGCGCTGGTCGGGTCGCGTGGCCATCGGCTGCACTCCTCGGGTGGACGCGTGGCGGTCGCGGTGGCGACTGTACCCAAGCGGCGCGAGGTTGCGAAGGTCCGCGCGCACCGGGGGACGGGGACAGGCGGAGGGGGGTGTCACTGGTCCCTGTCGGCCGTGCTACGCTCGGGCATCGGCCCGTCAGCGCTCGACAGTCTCGGCTCCTTCGACGGCTTTCGACGTGGCGGCGGGGACCCGGAGCGCAGTGTTGGAACTGCTTTACACCGAACGCTGGCTCGACTCTGCGCGCGAGTACGACTACCCGGCCGCGGGCGGCGCATTCCCGGATCTCGTCTGCCGGGTGCTCTACGGGCAGACCCGGGGAGATCCGCGGGTCCTGTTCGCGATGGCGGAGGAGCTCGGCGACCTCGCCGACGACCTCATGGAGCGGCGCGAGCGGCGGCGCCAAAACGGCTCCGGCCCCGTGGCCCTCGAGGCCCCCGAGCACGCCATCGTCACGGTCTGCCGCGAGTTCCCCGCGGCGGTGGAGGCCTGCATCGCGCTCCACGCCGCCCACGGGCTCCGCTCACCACCGGCGCGGGCGCCCGGCCTCTACGCGTGGTCGCTGGTCGGCTCGCTGATCCGGCGCTTTGCACGCCACGACGGCGACCCCTACTTTCGCGCGCTGTGCGCCGCCACGGCCACCACGGCGGGGGTCGCCTGGGAGTCGCTCACCGACTCGGTGGTGGGGGTGAGCGAGCGGATGGCCGCATCGCACGGATGGCCCGACGCCAAGGACGCCCACTGCCTCCAAGCGCTGTTTCAAAGCGTCGAGCCGGTGTGGGCGCGTCAAGCCGCCGCCATGCGCGACAACGGCAGCCACCCCCACGACAGCTCCCAGCGCGGCCTCGCCCGGCGCGCCGCGAGCGCCTGTCGCCTCGCTCGCCACAGCTTCGTGCGCCTGAGCTCGACGAACGGGTGGCTGCGCCTCCACGTCGAGTACCTCCTCGAGCTCCTGGCCGGCGTCGGTCGCCTGGCCCGGGAAGGCCACCCTCTCGAGGAGTACGCCGACGTCGCGATCCACGAGCTGGCATACGTGCTCAGCACCGCCGCAGGCAGCCTCGCGTCGTGCAGCGCCGCCCCCTATCCTTACGCCGACAATCACTCCGGCGGCGCCGCGGAGCGCAAGCGCATCGAGCGCGGGCGCGAGCGTTGTCTCGGGCGCTGGCTGGTCCACGAACCGGACCCGTATTGGGACGACTACGACATATGGGAAGCGCTGGAAGAGGTCGCGGGGCCGCTCACCGGGCCCGGGGCGAGCTCATATGAGTGACACCCGCCACCGGTGGCCGCCCGCGCCCGCGGGTGCTGCGACTTATCAGGCGTTGACTCGCTTTTCGCGGGGTCTGGCGCTGCATGGTCACCTCACCGCCGACCGGCTGCTCGCCGACGGCGCGGACCTGCTAGGCGAAGCGGCGCTCGCTGCGGGCCTCGATCCCCGCGCCGAGCTCGCCTGGCTCCTGCTCTGCGAGGCGAGCGCCACCGCGGGCGCCCCAGGTGACCTCGCCGCCTCCGGGCCGGACCCCGAGGCCTCGGCTGGCCCTTCGGCTGGCCTTTCGGATGGCCCTTCGGATGGTCGGGCCGATCTCGAGCGGCTCTTCTACGAGGTGGCGCCCTCCTTCGAGCAAGCGCGGGCCTACTTCAGCGCATTTCCTGCCGGCGAATCCGTCGCCGCCGTCCGCGCCAGCCGGTCCGCTGCCATCGACGTGCTCTGGCACACGGTTCACCCGCCCCTTGAGCTATTGGTGGGCGAGCCGTCCGCCAGCGTGGCCGAGCACCTCGACGGGCCGGTGGTGTGCTTTGCCTGCCGGGCTCGCGCCCGCGCGTTCGGCGACA
>CAZNZH010000570.1:0-4277 GCA_964577445.1 uncultured Myxococcales bacterium | reverse complement strand
CCCATCTCCGCCCCCCTCTGGAGCTTGAGCTTGTCCAGCTCGACGTCGGTGACGGTCGGCTCGGCCAGGATCGTCCCGCCCAGCGCCTCAAAGGCGTCGAGCGTCCGCGCCAGCGTGTCACCGGAGATCGTCGTCGTGTCGCGGCTCACCGACACGCCGAGCGACGCGCCCATGTGATCGACCTCGTCCATGATCTGCGCGTGGCTGAGCTTGCCGGCCCCGCGCATCAGCATCTGCGACGTCAGGTAGGCCAGCCCGTCTTTCCCGGGCGGGTCGTCCAGCATCCCGGTCCGCAGCGTCAGCGTCAGCGTCACGATGGGCCGCGTGTGCTCCTCGACCAGGAAGATGTCTCGCGGTGGGATCACGCCACGGCCTCCTCGGCACGCGGGCGACCGATCACCACCGTGCGATTTTCCGTCCGCAGGATCTTCTGGGCGACCCGCTTCACGTCGAGGGCGCTCACCGCCGCCAACCGCGGCATCTGCTCGAAGAAGAACCCCGCGTCCTCAAACGTGACCTCGGCGTCGCCCAAGCCCCGCGCGCGGCTCCCGGTGCTGGCGATCTCGCGCAGAAACGCCGCCTCCAGCCCGTTCTTCGCCTTCTCCAGCTCGCGCTCCGTCGGCCCCTCGTCTCGCATGCGCGCCAGCTCCTCCTCCAGGATGGCCTCAGCCTCCGCCAGCGCGCGCCCCGGCCGCATCGTGATGCCCAGCTCGTAGAGCGCCGGATACCGCCACGCCACCGCCATCCCGCCGACGGAGGTCGCCAGCTCCGTCTCGGTCACCAGCCGCTCGTAAAGCCGCGCCGACTCGCCCCCCGTCAGCACCTCGTCCAGCACCTCCAGCGCCGCCTGCTCCGGGTCCGTCCCCGCCAGCGCGTGCCACGCGTAGAGCCCCTTCTCCGACGAGATGGGCAGGTCGAAGCTCTGCCGCTTCTCGCCACCCTGCCGCGGCTCCACCGGCAGCGCCTCCTCGGGCAGCTCCTGCGCCTCCATGTGCCCGTAATAGCGCTGAATCAGCCGCAGCGCCTCCGTCGTGTCCACGTCGCCCACGATGACGATCGCGGCGCTGTTCGGCGCGTAGTAGCGCTCGTAAAACGCCATGCAATCCTCGAGCGAGATCGCGCGGATGTCCTCCATCCAGCCGATGGTCGGCACGCCGTAAGGGTGCGCGTCGTAGGCCAGCCGATACAGCGCCTCGTAGAGCCGCCCGTCCGGGTCGTTGTCCACCCGCAAGAGCCGCTCATTGATGACCACCTCGCGCTCGCTCTCCAGTTGATGCGTGTCGAGGATCATGTTCTCCATCCGGTCGGACTCGAGCTTGCAGCACAGCTCGAGGTTGTCCCCGCCCGACGGCAGCTTCTCCTTATAATAGGTCCAGTCCACCCAGGTCGCCGCGTTGGTCTCGGCCCCACGTCGCTCCATGATGGCGTCGAACTCGCCCTCCGCCAGGGTGGTCGTCGCCTTGAACATCAGGTGCTCGAAGAGGTGCGCGATGCCGCTTTTGCCTGCGACCTCGACCCGCGAGCCCACCGAGAACCATGTGTGGTAGCTGAAGACCGGCGCGCGCCGATCCTCCCAGATCAGCACCCGCAGCCCGTTTCCCAGCCGAAAGCGCCCGACCCGCGCGCTCCCGTGGACCAGCTCGTCCTGGGCCTCGATTCGAGCGGTCGCGGGCTGGTCGCGGTTGAGCGCGACCACGTCGACATGGCCCATCGATTCCTCCGTGGCCGGTTCAGTCCGCGGAGACTAGCCGGTCACCCCCAGCCGCACAAGGCGGGGCGGTTGACCGCGTCCTGGCGCCGGACTAAGAGGGTGCGACGGCCTCCCCGTCACCCTCGGAGCGCGGTTCATGCCCCCAAAGCCCGCTGACCGCCTGATCATCCGCCCGCTCTCCACGGCGGTGTATTTCTACCCGACCCTGGTGGCCGCGCTCATCTGCGGCGCCGTCGTCACCGCCCGCGCCTCCACCCCCGAATCCCCAGGCCGCACCGGCCTGGTCTTCACGCTGGTCTTCTTCTTCAACCTGACCGTGGTCGCCTTCGACTACACGCGCGTGGCCAGCATCGTGCTGGTGTTGATGGGCGTCATCACCGGCCTCATCGCCGCGCTCTACCCCGGGTTCGGCGACTTCATCGAGGGGCTGACGCGGCAACCGCTCTTCATGAACGCCACCTTCTATTGGGTGTGGGCGGGCGGGCTGGCGCTCGTGCTGACGGGCGTGTTCATCAAGACGCGCTTTGACTACTGGGAGGTGCGCAACAACGAGCTGCTGCACCACCACGGGTTTTTGGGCGACACCGAGCGCTGGCCGGTGCCAGGCATGCGCATCTCCAAGGAGATCCGCGACGTGATGGAGTTCGTGCTCGCGCGCGCCGGTCGCCTCGTGCTCATCCCGCCCAACGAGCGGCGCGCCATCGTGCTCGACAACGTCCCGCGCATCGACCGGGTGGAGGCCCGGATTCAGGAGCTGACCAACGTCTTGCGCGTCGATGAGGTCAACACCGACACCGACGACGACGAGGAGCGCTGACCGCCTCAGATCGAGCCGAACACGGCGCTCACCGCGACCTCGCGTGGCGCTCCATGTTGCGCGCGATGTGGTCGGCGAGGGTGTGGATCGCGTCGCGGCCGAACTCAGGCACGAACAGGTAGGGCACCTCGAGGCGCGGCATGTCGACCGCGTGGGCCAGCTCGACGAGGTAGGTGTCCTGAAAGCGGCGCCGCTCCGCCATGCGTTCGGCGCGCTCTAAGGCGGCGTCCACCACGGGATCTACGCCGTGTGCCGTGCTGCGGAAGAGCTTCACCAGCTCCCGGTCGCCTGAGTCCAGCACCTCGGGCCACACGCCGTTGATGAAGAGCCAGCCCTTGGGGATCTGAAGCAGCGTGTCGATCTGCTCCACCAGCTCGAGGGTCTCGCGGACCGGCATCTCCTCGGGCAGCGTCACCAGATGAATCGCTGTTCGGTCAGGATCCATCAGGAGATCCCGCATCTTGCGCAGCTCGTCCGCCATGGGCCCGCGCTCGATGACGCCCAGGATGGCCGTGGGCAGGCGCAACAGGCTCACCCCGTGCCCGGTGGCCGGCGAGTCGACGATGATGCGGCCCCAGGCGGGCTCTCCGTGCCGCTGCTCCCGCTCGAGATCGAAGGCCTTCCCGAGCAGGAGCAGCTCGTTCATGCCCGGAACCATGGCGAGCAGGCGCTTGACCGCGTCGTTTTCGAAGATCGTCTGGTACACGCGCTCGAATCGCACCTTCCGCAGCGCGTACTCGTGTAGCGCCGGCTCAGGCTGGATGGCCAGGGCGTAGAGGTTCGGCTCCAGCTCCTGGATCTCATAGGCCGCGGGCTCCTTTTCGAAGAGGGCGGGGGCCTGCTGGCGCGCGCTGAACTCGACGATGAGCGTGCGCACGCCGGCGCGGGCCGACAGCAGGCCGAGCGCCGCGCACATGGTGCTCTTCCCCACGCCGCCCTTGCCGGCGACGATGACGAATCGTGGGTCTTTCGTGGCGGCCTGCATCGGTGGCCACGTTAGTTCGCCCGGCCCGGGCGGACAACCGGGAACGCACGTCGCGAACCGACGTCGTGCGGGCGGGCGCGGCCTTGAAATAGCGATGCCGCTGAGTTAGGCCCAGCGGCATCGTTCGCTACGCGGAGGGACTCATGACCGCTCGCTCGCTCGTCCTGGCTTTGGTGTTGGCATCCCTGCTGGCCGCTCCGGGCTGCAAGAAGCCACGCAAGACCGTGCTCTCCAAAGACCAGCGCGCGGAGATCGGCAGCGCCCTGCTGACCGAGGCGCCGACGCCCCAGATCCCCGTCAACGCGGTGCTGGACGGCAAGGTGCGGCTGATCGGCGTGGATCTGTCGGCCCCGAGCGTCAAGGTCGGCGAGAGCTTCGAGGTGACCTGGTACTGGGAGGCCCTCGAGGATCTCGGCGGCACCTGGAAGATCTTCGTGCACTTCGAAGCACCCGGGAAGCGCGGGGTCTTCGACCACCAGGCGGTCGGCGAGCTCTACCCGCTGGCGCGCTGGAAGAAGGGCGAGATCATCAAGGACGTGCAGAAGATCACGGTCGGCAAGGATTTCCCGGCGGCGACGGCGAAGCTCTTCGTCGGGATCTTCGACGAGGCCGCCTGGAGCGAGCGGCAGGCCAACGTGCGCACGCAGGTGGATCGAGGGCCGCAGACTGCCGTCGGCGGCCCGGCGAAAACCGCCCGTGGACTGCCAGTCCACCCATGGCGGATCAGACATCGAATCGGCAGTTTCGCCATGTGCTTCCTGCGC
>CAZNZH010000569.1:2420-4291 GCA_964577445.1 uncultured Myxococcales bacterium | reverse complement strand
CCGCGCCGCTCGCCGCCCTCGCCGGCTAGCCGGCGAGGGCGGCGAGCGGCGCGGGGCATCGACGGCTGCTCGGACCTCCGGGCGGCGAGCCCAGGGCTGCCATGGGCTCACCGCCGGCCGGCGGCGCTGAAGCCCGCATCCTTGGGGGCCCCGTCGTTCCGTGGTTGTCCATTCCCGATCTTTGTTCTAGAGAGTCCCCGCCCCCCGCGGTCGCTAGCGGGCTGCCCCCCTGAGGAGACGAGCGATGGTGATGATTGAGAAGAGTTCGGTGTTCGCGATGCTGTCCGTTTTCGCCCTCGCCCTCGCGGCCGGGTGCGGGGCCAAAGAAGGCGCTGCGCCCTCCGCCGGGACGGCTCCAGAGGCGAAAGCCGCCCCGTCCGCCGCGTCCGCCGCGGCCGAGGCCGACGAGATCTTCGCCAATCGCTGCGTGACGTGCCACGGCGCCACGGGCCACGGCGACGGCCCCGGATCGGCCAGCCTCGAGCCGAAGCCGCGGAACTTCGCTGACCCCGCCTGGCAGAGCGCGGTCACCGACGAGCACATCGAAAAGATCATCGTCTACGGCGGCGCCGCCGTGGGCAGGAGCCCCTCCATGCCGAGCAACCCGGACCTGAACGACAAGCCCGACGTGGTCAAGGCGCTGCGCCAGCACGTCCGCGACCTTGAGAAATAGCCGTCCAACGGAGGACACATATGATCGCGAGAGTAAAAAAGTACGTCGGCGCCGCTTCTCGGACGCTCTGCCTCGCCTCGGCGCTCGCGCTCTTCGCGGCCTGCGGCACGGGTCCCCAGGACGGAGGCCCGACCGGCGGCGGCCAGTCGACCTTTGAGCTCATGAAGGCGCGAGGCCTCGACGAGGCCAACGTCAGCGCGGCGCTCAAGACCTACACGCCCAGCGGCAAGCACGACGAATACCTCATGTTCGCGTCGGGCGGCCAGAACGGCATGGCGATGGTCATCGGCATCCCGAGCATGCGTATCCTCAAGTATATCGCGGTCTTCAACCCAGAGCCGTGGCAGGGCTACGGCTACGGCGACGAGAGCGGCGACGTCCTGACCTCCGGTCAGGTGGGCGATCGCAAGCTCACGTGGGGTGACACCCACCACCCCGCGCTGTCGGAGACGGCCGGCGACTACGACGGCAAGTTCCTGTTCATCAACGACAAGGCCAACGCCCGCATCGCGGTCATCGATCTCAAGGACTTCGTCACCAAGCAGATCGTGAGCAGCGGGCTTATCCAGTCCGACCACGGCGGCACCTTCGTGACGCCGGACACCGAGTACATCATCGAGGGCGCCCAGTACCCAGCACCGCTGGGCGGCGGCTACGCGCCGATCGAGCGCTTCGCCGACGACTACCGGGGCGCCGTCATCTTTTGGAAGTTCGACCGCGCCAAGGGGCGCATCGACAAGGCGAAGTCGTTCGCGATGGAGCTCCCGCCGTACATGCAGGACCTGAGCGATCTCGGCAAGAAGGCGAGCGACGGCTGGCTCTTCATCAACTCCATCAACACCGAGCTCGCGTACGGCGGCAACCTCGAGGGGAACCCGCCGCTTGAGTCGGGCGCGTCCCAAAACGACATGGACTACATGCACATCATCCCGTGGCGGCGCGCCGCGGAGGTCGCCGAGGAGCCCGGCAAGACCACGGTGATCAAGGGCATGCGCGTCATCCCGCTCAACACCGTCATCGCGGAGGGGCTCTTGCACCTCCTCGGCGAGCCCAAGAGCCCGCACGGCGTCGACGTCACCCCCGACGGGACCCAGATGGTCGTCGCAGGCAAGCTCGACACCCACGGCACGGTGTACTCCTTCGCCAAGGTGAAGGCGCTCATCGACGCCAAGACCTACGAGGGCACGGACCGCTACGG
>CAZNZH010000569.1:0-2410 GCA_964577445.1 uncultured Myxococcales bacterium | reverse complement strand
GGATCCCTATCCTGCCGTTCAAGGACTCGATCGACGGCCAGGTCGAGCTCGGCCTCGGCCCGCTGCACACGCAGTTTTTGCCTGACGGTCGCGCCGTCACCTCGCTCTTTCTCGAGTCGAAGATCGTGCGCTGGTCGGTGAAGGACCTGAAGGTCATCGACAAGATCTCGGTGCACTACAACGTCGGCCACCTGGCCTCGGCCGAGGGCGACACCGTCGATCCCGACGGCAAGTACGTCGTCTCCATGAACAAGTGGGCGATCGACCGCTTCAACCCGGTGGGCCCGCTTCTGCCACAGAACTTCCAGCTCATCGACGTGAGCGGCGACACGATGCAGCTCCTGTACGACATGCCGCTCCCGCTCGGCGAGCCGCACTACGCCCAGATCATCCGGGCCGACAAGGTGCACCCGGAGGACATCTACAAGCCGGCGGGCTTCAACCCGGCCACCGACCAGGCCGATCCCGAGGCCGTCTCGGCCGGCAAGGAGCGCATCGAGCGCCGGGCGGACGGGGTCCATGTGTGGATGACCGCGGTGCGGAGCCACTTCAAGCCGGACATCATCCGCGTGAAGCAGGGCGACAAGGTCCACCTCCACATCACGAACGTCGAGCAGGCCCACGACGCCACCCACGGCTTCACGATCGACATGTACAACATCCACTCGAGCCTTGAGCCCGGCAAGCACGTCAACATCTCGTTCGTCGCCGACGAGGCGGGGGTCTTCCCGATGTATTGCACGGAGTTCTGCTCGGCGCTCCACCTCGAGATGGCCGGCTACTTCCTCGTGGAGCCCGCCGACGGCGCCGCGCCGACCGAGGGCGCCGCACCGACCGACGCACCCGCGCCGGCGGAAGGGGCCGCGCCGGCGGGCGCATCCGCGCCGACGGAGCCGGCGCCCGACCCCGCGCCGGTGAACCCGTAGCGGGCGGCGAGGAGGCAGGGCGAGGAGGCCTGCACCGATGAACAGGCTGACCTGTGTGGCGCTCCTCCTCGCCTCGACCGCGCTCACCCGGTGCGGCGACGGGGGCCCGGGGGTCGTGGGCGTCGAGCGCCCGCGGGCCTTCCGGGCTGAGCCTGCCCGACCGGATTGCGACGCCGTCGCCAAGCCAGGCGTGGCGCTACAGCCGCTCATCGACGACGTCCCGGAGGGGGGCAGCCTCTGCCTCGAGCGCGGCACCTACTCCGGGCCCCTGGTCCTGCGCCACCGCATGACGCTGTGGGGGCCGCCCGACGCCGTCATCCTCTCGACCGGCGCCGGCACGACCGTGCGCGTCGAGGCTGACGGCGCCGCCCTGCTCGGCTTCGCGGTCGACGGCAGCGGTGGGCGCTTCGATCTCCTCGACGCCGCCATCCACGTCAGCGGCGAGGGCGCGGTCGTCGAGGGCGTCCTCATCACCCGCGCGGTCTTCGGGCTCCTCGTCGAGAAGGCGGACCGCGTGACGCTCCGGCACAACGAGATCCACGGCATCGAGGATGGCCCCATCGGCCTGCGCGGGGACCCGGTGCGCCTGTGGGAGACGCGCGGCTCGCTGGTCATCGGCAACCGCATCGTCGCTGGACGCGACGTCGTCATCTGGTACTCCGAGCGCAACCGCATCGCGGACAACTGGGTGACCAGCGGCCGCTATGGGACGCACCTGATGTATGCGCACCACAACCTCATCGAGGACAACCGCTACGACGACAGCGTCGTCGGCATCTTCCTCATGTATAGCCACGACGTCACCGTGCGCCGCAACCGCCTCGTCGGCTCCCATGGCGCCGCCGGGATGGGGCTCGGTGCCAAGGAGTCCGGCAACCTCACCGTCGAGGGTAACGCCATCATCGACAACACGATCGGCGTCTACCTCGACACCTCGCCCCACCAGGAAGACCACCACAACCTCTTCCGCGACAACATCATCGCCTTCAGCGAGGCCGGGGTGGTCTTTCACTCAAGCGAGACGCGCAACCGCTTCGCCGGCAACGACCTCCGCGACAACCGCGTGCAGGTCAAGGTCGAGGGCGAGGGCCACGCCCGCGGCGTCGACTGGCGGGGCAACCACTGGGACGATTATCAGGGCTACGACCTCGATGGCGACGGGATCGGGGACCTCCCCTACGAGCTGCGGAGCCTCTCGGGCGAGCTGGTGAGGCGCCAGCCCGCGCTCGCCTTCCTGAACGGCACGCCGGCGCTGTGGATGATCGACGCCATCACGCACATCGCGCCGCTGCTGGCGCCGCGCGTGATGCTGGTCGACCCGGCGCCGCTGATGGACGCGCCGCGCCCGGCGGCCCGTGGGACCGCGGACGGAGACGGCGATGCGAGTTGAGTGCGACGACGTGACGAAGCGCTTCGGGCGGGTGCGGGCCCTCCACGGCGTCAGCGCGTCCATCGCCAGCGGGCAGGCGGTGGCGCTCCTGGGG
>CAZNZH010000568.1:0-4298 GCA_964577445.1 uncultured Myxococcales bacterium | reverse complement strand
GAGCTCGATGTGCTCGGGACGACGACGGGGCTGTCCAGCGCGATGGACGGGCTGGCGAGCTTCGGCACGGGGCCGCTGGTCGGCGTCATCAACCCGGCGTCCCAGAGCGCGACGTGGGGGACGGCGCTCGAGTCGGCCCTCACCGAGGCGGTGAGCAACACGTTCACGCCGAGCGTCGCGGTGGCGGCGGATATGGTCTATCTGGTCGCAGGGTGGGACCTGAAGGGCAAGGGCGGCCGCGGGTTGGTCTGTTCGGAGTCCGAGACCTTCCCCAAGGGCGGCATGGTCTGCAACCACATCCTGAGCAAGGTGCCCGGCGCGGAGCTGAACCCCGTCGCGGCGGCGGCCCGGCTGGTGGTGCCCAAGGGCAGCAAGGGCGTCTACTCCTACACGGTGGTGAGCTACCTCGAGGGCGAGGTCATCGTGCTCAGCCACTCGCTCTTCTCGTCGGGCGTCGCGGTCGACCCCGGGACCGCCGAGATCGTCTACCAGGAGTCGCTTGCCACCAGTGAAGGCCAGCCACGAGGCGCGGTCTACCACGACGGCGCGGTGCTCGTGTTCGGCGACTCGGGGTTCCTGCTGCGCTGCGATACCAGCGGCTGCGCGCGCACGGACGGCTTCGCCGGCGCGGGTGTGTCGGTCGTGGACGCCTGGAACTACTCGGCCGGGACCGTGTTCCTCGCCTCGTCCGTCAAAGATCCCAGCTCGGCGAGCCTCTTCTTTTTGGCCAAGGGCCTCACCGGGGCCAAGCCGGCCCAGCTCGTCCGCGTCGACCTGCCCAGCAACGGCGCGGCGACGCCGCGCTTCATCGAGGGCGGGACGACCACCGGCATCTATGTGCTGGGCGTCGGCAAGGCCTCGACCTCGCTGCCCACCTGGGTGATGCAGCTTCCGTAACCTGAGGCCAAGGCCTTTGCGGGGCCCAAGCCTGGGCCCAGGTCCGGCGGCGCGCGCGGGACCTGGGCCGGTCAAGGGTCCCGAGCTGCACCCGTCAGGGCCAGCTCGGGACCAGCGCCGGCGTCTTGATGTCGGCGCTGCTCGCCGTGCCCTGGCCCAGCTCGCCGTAGAAGTTGCTGCCCCAGCAGTAGACGCTGGGGCCGGCCACCAGCGCGCAGGTGTGGCCGTCGCCGGTCGCGACGTCGAGCACCGAGGTGCCCAAGGACGCGATGTCGGCCGGCGTGTTGACCGTGTTGGTGTTGCCGTTGCCGAGCTGGCCGTCGCTGTTGCGGCCCCAGCAGGCGAGCGTCCCGTCCGTGCGCACAGCGCAGGTGTGGTCGAGGCCCGCCTGCAAGGTCCGCACCCCGGCGAGCCCGCTCACGCTCACCGGCGTGCTCGAAGACGAGGTCGTGCCCGTGCCCAGGTGCCCGTAGCTGCCGCTGCCAAAGCACGCCGCGGTGCCGTCCGCGCGGATGACGCAGGTGTGGGTAGCGCCCGCGACGACGCTGGAAGCCGTGAAGGCGAGGGCGGTGCCGGGCGCGATGCGCCGAGGCGACAGGTTGTTGGTCGAGTACGACGCGTTGCCGAGCTTGCCGCTGCCACCGGCGCCCCAGCAGGTGACGACGCCGCCGCTGCTCACGGCGCAGGTGTGCTCGGCGGACGCGGTGAGCTGCACGGCGTCGCTGAGGATGGCGACCGCCGTCGGGCTGGCCGCTTGGGCGGTGCCCCCGGTCCCCAAGGCCCCGCTGAAGCCGCGGCCCCAGCAGCGCGCGGTGCCGTCGGCGAGCGCGGCGCAGGTGTGCGACCCGCCCGCGGCGAGGGCGACGACCTCGCTGAGCCCGGGCACGGCGATGGGCGAGAGGGCGTCGTCCGCGGTGCCGTCGCCGAGCTGCTTGTCGCCGTTTTCGCCCCAGCACTGGACCGTGGCGTCCTCGAGCAGCGCGCAGGTGTGGACCCGCGACGCGCTGATGCTGATGGCGGCCGCGGGCAGCCCGACGGCGACCGGCGCGTAGGCGTCGATCTGCGAGCCGATACCTAGCTGTCCGACGTGGTTTCGGCCCCAGCAGGAGACCGCGCCCAGGTCGTCGATGGCGCAGACGTGGCGCTGACCGGCCGTGATGCGGTGGTGCGGGCTCAGCCCGGCCGCGCAGGCGTTGGCCCCGTCGCACGCCGCCCCGGCGCCGCAGGGCAGCCCGGCGACTTCGGGGCTGTGCTGGCAGCCCAGGGTCGGGTGGCACACGTCGGCGGTGCAGACGTCGCCGTCGTCGCACGCGCCGCAGCGACCATAGGCGGCCAGCCCGATGACGGCGGTGGGCAGCCCGCGCTCGTCCGCGGTCCCGTCGCCCAGGTAGCCGCTGCCGTTGCCGCCCCAGCACTCCACCGCGCCGTCGGCCAGCAAGGCGCACGCGCTGTTACGCCCCACCGACACCTCCGCGGCGGTGGTGATCGACGGCAGCTCGTAGGGCCACTTCCGCGACGTGCTGAGGCCGTCCCCGAGCTGCCCGCTGTCGTTCGCGCCCCAGCACGCCGCGCCGCCTGCCGCGGTGGTGGCGCAGGTGAACCAGTCGCCGCTGCTTACGCCCACGACGTCGCCGAGCCCGCCTACCGTGACCGGCGTCTTCCGGCTCGAGTCCGTGCCGTCGCCGAGCGCGCCGTAGATGTTGCTCCCCCAGCACGCGACGGTCCCGCCCACGCTCACCGCGCAGGTGTGGGCCTCGCCCGCCTCGACGCTGACCGCGTATAACAGGCCAGCCTGTCCGGGCGCGACCTCGACCGGCTGGGCGGTGTCGGAGTCCACGCCGTTGCCGAGCCGCCCCGAGCTGCCTTTACCCCAGCAGCTTATCTTGCCGCCGCCCCGGACCACGCACGCGTGGTTTGCGCCGACGCTGAGCTGGACCGCGTCCGAGACGCCGAGGACCTCCTGGGGCGTCGCCAGCGCGCTGCCCGCCGTGCCTGTGCCCAGCTCGCCAGACGCGTTGTACCCCCAGCACATCACCTGGCCCGTCGCCCTCAACGCGCAGCTATGAAATCCGCCGCTCTTCACGTCGACGACGTCGCTCAAACCGGCCACGGGCGAGGGCGGCAGCACGCTGCTGCTGGTCGTCCCCTGGCCGATCTGCCCGGAGCCGTTAGCACCCCAGCAGCGCACGCCGCCGTTGTCCTCGGCCACGCACACATGCTGCCGCCCGCTGCTGACGCTGTGCACGCCCGTCACGCCGGGGACGTCGTCAGCGAAGGTGCGGAAGGGCTCCACGAGGCTCTGGGTGCCGAGCTGGCCGTTGGAGTTCGAACCCCACATCGCCACCGTGCCGTCGCTTCGCCGCAGCGCGGCCTGAAAGCTGCCCACCGAGAGCTGAGCGCGGGGGAGGGCGCCGGCCACGCAGCCCCCCGAAGCGCAGACGCTGCCGATGGCGCAGGGCGTCCCGTCGGGCAGCGCCGGGTGCTGGCAGCCGCCCGGATCGCAGAGGTCCTCTGTGCAGACGTTGGTGTCGTCGCACGCGCCGCACCGGGCCACCGCGGTCAGGTCCACCACCGTGACGGGCGTCCACGCGCCCTCGGTGCGCCCGTTGCCCAGTTGGCCGAAGAAGCCGTCACCCCAGCAGCGGACGTCCCCGGACTCGAGCAGCGCGCACGCGTAGTCCTCGCCCGCGACCACCTCCGTCGCGTTCGTGACCGAGGCTACGGCCACCGGGGTCTTGTGCGTCGCGGTCGTCCCGTCCCCGAGCTGGCCGCTATTGTTGTACCCCCAGCACGCGACGGTCTTGTCCGCCAGCACCGCGCACGAAAACGCCAACCCCGCCGTCACCCAGGTCGCCCCGCTGATGCCGGTGACCTCGACCGGCGTCGCGCTGGAGGTGGTCGAGTCGTTGCCCAGCCGCCCGGAGCCGTTATTGCCCCAGCACCGGATCGCGCCCCCCGCGATGATCGCGCAGGCGTGGTCGTCGCCCACCGCGATCTGCGACGCCGTCGTGATGCCCGGCACCGCCGACGGCACCGCGATCGACGATCCGCTCGCCTGGCCCGCCTGCCCGTAGGTGTTGGCGCCCCAGCACGCGACCTCGCCGCCGTCCAACAGCGCGCAGGTGTGCGTGTCCGACGCCGCCACCGCCACCGCACCGATGAGCCCGGCGGCCTCCACCGGCGTGTCGCTCGAGGTGTCCGCGGACCCACCGAGCTGGTCGTAGGTGTTGAGCCCCCAACAGCGCACCGTGGTGTCCTCCAGCACCGCGCACGAGTGGTGCTGGCCCGTCCCCATGGCCGTCACCGGCCCCAGCCCCAGCGCCATCACCGGCGTCACCAGCGGGGGCGACGGCGTCTGATCGCCACTCTGGGCCGAGCCGTTTTCGCCCCAGCACCACATG
>CAZNZH010000567.1:0-4304 GCA_964577445.1 uncultured Myxococcales bacterium | reverse complement strand
AGCCAAAAGTCTAATATTTTAAACCCTTTAGCCGGGCCCCGGGAGGGGATCTCGGGGACATCGAGTCATCGTTCACCCCAAACGCGCCTCGAAGACCGTGACCACGCAGAGGTCATCGTCGATCTCAAGCACGACCGCGAGCCGAGTGCCGAAAGCCACCCACCGCCCCGCATGTCCCCGATCGCGTTGCACATCGTCGTCACGCCAAGCCACGAGGATTTCGTCGATCGCGAAGAACTCATCGCACCCCTCGTCGGCGAGCGCCGCTCGTGCATGGGAGGTGAAGACGATCCGGCCGTCGTCGAGCGCACGCTTTATGGCTGTGCGCGCGTCCGATTTCGTCAACCTGATCGCCATCGCAAAGTATCCTCGACTTGAAAATAATTCAAGTCTTGGCGCTCGTCCGGCCCCGGCTTGTCGACGCGGCGGTGCTGCCACGTCCCCTCGACGGTGTCCGCGTTATCGTCAAACTCGCCGTGCAGCCACTCCAGCACGCCGAGGCGCTGGCAGTAGGTCCACTCGTTGAGCATCCGTGCCGGTAGGAGTTCTGTGGTCATGGATCCATGGGAACCCGAGCCGGCCGTGTTGTCCAAGAATCCCCCCAGCGCGCCGCCCGCGGTGGCGCCGGGCGACCTCGACGGGCTGGTCGTCGCGCAGGCCGTCAGCCGTGCGCAGGTCGCAACAGGAGCGCCATCAGCGGCGCCGACAGAGGCCACAGGTCCATGATCTCGCCGCAGTCACCGCAGATCTCGGCGTCGGTCGCCTTCAAGCGCGGTGGCGAGCGTCAAGGGCGGCATCGACTTGCGGTTCGCCGCAGATCTCGGGCGGGCGTATCTCTCGCCCCGCCGTGTCGCCCTCGCGGTGCTGCCAGGCCCCGTCGACCGTGTGCGCGTTGTCGGCCGCGGGGCGGTCGAGAAAATCGACCGCGGTGGGGGTGACAGGCGGCGACGGGCGGGGTACCACTGACGCGTTCCAAGGTCTCGCGGCGGTCGCCGTCGCCTTTCAGGAGTTCATCACGACCGCGCCGCTCGTCGGGCGCGCAGCAAAGACAGGACACGCTCATGCCGGTTCAGCACGAAGATTTCATCATGATGTACAAGTTCCCCAGTGGGCGGGCCGCCTACGCGATGCGCCAGGCCTCGGCGGCCGCGACGGCGCTGGGCGACGCCGACGCGGTCAAGCGGGCGGACCGCGTCCTGACGCTCGCGCTGTCCGTCCGCGACATGGAGCTGCGCTATCGCAAGTCGCGCTTTCAGGCGCTCTACGGCCCCCAGGCGGACACGATCGACGCGCAGGTCGACCGCGCCATCAGCGCGATGATGGCGGCGGTCGGGGCGCGGCAGGCCATCGCGGGCGGGCCCGATGACGAGGACCCGGCCATCAAGGCCGCGGCGCGAATCGAAAGCGAGCTGTTGCCCCGCGGCGTGTCTTATGTGACGTCACTATCGTATGTCGAGGAGCACGAGAGCGTCGGGTTGCTGCTCAAGCGCCTCCTGCCCGGCGGCGACCTGGCGGCCGAAGCGAAGACCCTGGGCCTCGAGCCCTACCTGCAACACCTCCAGACCCTGAACACCGCCTTCGGCGCCGAGCTGGCCCGCGCGACGCCGCCGAGCGCACCGAGCTGGGACACCATCCGCGCCGAGCGCGCCAAGATGTACCGCGAGCTGACGCGCTACGCCGCGGTGGTCCTCGGCCGCTACGCCGACGACGACGAGACCAGCCAGCGCAGCCGCGACGCCCTGCTGGCCCCGGTGCTGGCGCAACAACGCGCGCTGGCGGCCAGCCTGCGCAACCGCCGTGGCATGCCGGACGTCGACCCCCAGAGCGGCGAGGTCGACGGCGTCCTCGCCCCGCTCCCCGAAGACGCCAGCGCGTGAGTCCCGCGTCCCGGACCCACCTCGCCCTCTGCGAAGCGGGCCCCGGATCCGCGCGAGGGGGGGTGGGACCCCCCTCAAGTACGCGGTCAGGGCGTCCTCGAGGGGGGTGGGACCCCCCTCAAGTACGCGGTCAGGGCGTCCCGAGGGGGGTGCGACCCCCCCCTCGGGCGTGCCGACGGCCCGGCGCGCAACGACAAACGCGCCCCCGAGCCCGGGCCCCACGAGAAATCGACCGAGCAGCTCTTGAACTTTTGTTCAGTACAAGCTCACGCTGCGCGGGTGTGGCAGAACGGTACCCATCAACCCGGAGTGACCCATGACCAAGACATTGACCCTGGACGTGCTCGCGGATGCTGTCGCCTCTGGCGCGGCGGGCATCCGTGCGATTACGCGCCTTCAGCCGCTCGGCGGTCCCGGCGATAAGGTGTTCCCGCCCACGTTTGGAGACACCGTCTCCGTTCCAGGCGACAAGGAGCGCAAGACGAAGTACGCCGTCGAGGAGCGCCGTATCGATGGCACCGATCGCCTCTGCGTCCTGCTCGACTCGGTTGCCAGCCAAGCCAACCGCTTTGAGGAGGCCCTTCAACGCGCATGGGACGAGAGACGCCTTCAGATGCCCATGGTGCGCGTCGACTTTACCGAGGAGACCGACGAGGATCCCGCGCTCGATCTCTCTACGATCGGAGGCGATGGCTACCTTAGCGCGCTGGAGGTGCCGCACCGGTTGGCCGACGCGCTGCTCCGCGACAGCGTGCTCGGCGAGCTTCGCTTCCGCGCGTCTGCGCCGGGACGAGCATTCACTGAGGCGAGCCCGCACAACGCGGGAGCCGTGTACGCGCTGTGCCCGAGCGCGCTGGTCTTCGGCATGTGGGACAGCACGGGTCCCAAGGGCGGCCAGGGCGCCAAGTTCCAGCGGGCGCTCGTCTCCGAGATCATCGGCGTCGGAGTCGCGCTCGGGAGGAAGACCGCCTCGCGTCTCGATCCCGCCGGCATCGAGCTCGCTGCGGGACCGGTGTACGCCGCGGCCGACCCCGACGAGGAGTGGGTGAAAGATGGGGTGTCGGCCCAGAAGGACAAGAAGGGCAATCCGGTGCCCTTCAGTCGCAAGGGGAAGGACAAGCCCGGGCGACCCTCGACGATCAATCACGGCAACGTCACGCCGAGCATCGACAGCGACGCTGGCGGGGTGACCATGGACTACGCCATTCAGACGACGGTGATGTCCCTGCCCGCGCTGCGGCGCCTCCGCTTCCCCAAGGATGTTGATGGCACGTCCATCCCGCGCGAGCGACGGCTGGACGCCGAGCGGACGGCCAGGACCGTCGTCGCAGCGCTGGGATTGGCGGCTGTGGCGCTCCAACGCGACGAGGGGTTCGATCTTCGATCGCGCTGCGCGTTCACCCCGGAGCGTGCGCTTACGCTGGAAGTCATCGACCGCGACGGGAAGATCTCGGGCGAGTACGGGCTCAGCGGTGACGAGGCGGTGCGGCTCGTCGAGGCCGCGGTGGCGTCGGCTGCGGAGGCGGGAATGCGGTGGTCTACGGACTCGATCACGCTGAAGCCCGCCCGCAAGCTGGTCGAGCTCATCCGTGACAGTCGCCGCGTGGCCGCAGCAGGCGCGACAGAGGAAGACTGATGGTCGCCCTCGAGATTCGGTTCCTTACGCAGCGGTACGCGGCGACCCAGTACAACGATTGGAACCAGCCCGAATGGCCACCCCATCCGGCGCGGGTCTATTCGGCGCTGGTCGCGGCGCTGCACGATGACCCGGACGCAGGTTCCGACGAGCTGAGCGCCGTCGAATGGCTTGCAGCCGCTGGACCACCCGATGTCCTGGCGTCTGAGGCGGGGGTGCGACACCAGCGAAGCGTGTACGTGCCGGGCAACCAAAGCACCGTTCTGGGTACCTTGGATGATGACCTGGTGGCGTTGGATTCTGCGATACGCGACCTGGCCGCGGCCACGAGCGCCTCGCGTGCTGCCGCCACCGAGGCGGTTCTCGCCGCGGAAGCTCGCGTCACATCCCAATCCGCAAAATCGCTGGTGGGCAAAGGCGGCATAGCCGCCGCCGCACCCGGGCTCCTTCCGAATGGTCGTGGGAAGCAGCCGCGCACGTTCCCGGTCGCCCTCCCAAATGACGATGTCGTCCATCTGATTTGGCGATGTGAGGTGCCGCCAGGTGTCGGGCCAGCGCTGGATCGCGTGTCGGCGCGCGTCGCGCGGCTGGGCCACAGTTCGTCTCTCGTCAGCATGCGGTTTATCGACGGCGAGGTGGACGAGGCGGGCCGCCAGCGATGGATCCCAAGCGCGGCGGGCGACCAGCTCCTGCGAGTGCCCCAACCGGGCCAGCTCGCGCGGCTTGAGGAGGCTCATGCTCGCCATCAGCAGGTCGAGCCGCGGGTGCTCCCGTCGGAGTCCATCGTCTAC
>CAZNZH010000566.1:0-4312 GCA_964577445.1 uncultured Myxococcales bacterium | reverse complement strand
TGCATGTCGGTGACCTCCTCGGGCCGCTCGTCGATGAGCAGCACGATGAGGTAGACCTCGGGGTGATTCGCCGTGATGGCGTGGGCGATGTCCTGCAACAGCACGGTCTTACCGGCGCGGGGCGGGGCCACGATGAGCGCCCGCTGGCCCTTGCCCATGGGGGTGAGCAGGTTGATGACGCGGGTCGAGAGGCTGGTCGACGAGTGCTCGAGCTGCAGTTGCTCGTTGGGATAGAGCGGCGTGAGGTTGTCGAAGAGCGTCTTGGTGCGCGCGACCTCTGGGTCCTCATAGTTGATGGTCTCGACCTTCAAGAGCGCGAAGTAGCGCTCGCCCTCTTTGGGCGGACGCACCTGGCCGGAGACGCTGTCGCCCTTCTGAAGGTTGAAGCGGCGAATCTGGCTCGGCGAGACGTAGATGTCGTCTGAGCACGGGAAGTAGTTGGAGTCCGCGCTGCGCAGAAATCCGAAGCCGTCGGGCAGGATCTCGAGGACCCCCTCGCCCTGAAGCGGCTCCTCTTCCTCCTCGCGCGCCTGGAGCAGCGCGAAGATCAGCTCGTGTTTGCGCAGCCCGCGCGCGCCCTCGATCCCGCGATCGGCGGCGAGTTGGAAGAGCTGCTCGATCTGCATGTTCTTGAAATCGTTGAGGTGCATCGTCGATTCCTGGACGCTGGGGGCGCTCAATCGGTGGGATCGGGGGGCGGCAGCGGGCGGGGACGGCGGAGAGGCGCGGAGGGCAGTGGAGACAGCGATGGGCGAGCTGCGGTGAGGCCCAACGGGATCGCGGACGATGGTCGACGGGGATGTGCGGAGACGATACGCCAGAGGTGACGCTGGAGTCACACCAGCAGCCTTGAATTCGCGCGCTTGTCCGGGTCAGTCGGGGCGCAAGATACGCACCGCGCTCCATCTGTCCAGCGCCAGCGTCAGGCGAGGGGGCCACGAATTCGCGCGACCGCGGCGCGCCAGAGGCCACGGCGGGCCTCGCGGTCGACGCGGCCGATGGCGGGTTGAAACTGGGCGTCCGAGCGCCAGCGGGCGGCCACCTCGTCGGGTGAGCGCCAAAAGCCCGCGCCGATGCCCGCGAGAAAGGCCGCGCCCAGGCCCGTCGTCTCTAGGACGGCCGAGCGCACCACGTCGGAGCCGAGCAGATCCGCCTGCATCTGCATCAGCAGGTCATTTCCAGCCGCGCCGCCGTCGACCCGGAGCCCGCTGAGCGCGCGGCCGGCGTCAGCGCTCATCGCCTCGACCACGTCGGCGACCTGCTGGGCGATGGACTCGAGGGTCGCCCGCGCCAGGTGGCCCCGGCCGCTGCCCCGGGTGAGACCGAGCACCGCCCCGCGCGCCTCAGCGTCCCAGTAGGGCGCGCCCAGCCCCGCGAAGGCCGGGATGACGACCACGCCGCCGGTGTCCGGCACCGAGCGGGCGAGCGCCTCGACGTCCGGCGACGTGTCGATGACCTGCATCGCGTCGCGCAGCCACTGGACCGCCGCACCCGCGATGAAGACGGCCCCCTCGAGGGCGTAGATCGTGGGCCCGTCGCCGAGGCGCCACGCGATGGTCGACAGCAGCCCCCGCTCGCTCCGGGAGACCTCGCTGCCCGTGTTCATCAACACGAACGCGCCGGTGCCGTAGGTGCATTTGGCGTCGCCCGCCTGATAGCAGGCCTGCCCGAAGAGCGCGGCCTGCTGGTCACCGGCGATGCCCGCGACCGGGATCCCATCGGGCAAAAAGTCCAGGCCCCGCGTGTGCCCGTAGACCTCCGACGAGCTACGCACCTCGGGCAGCACGGCCGCCGGCACGCGGAAGAGCTCGAGCAGCGCCGGGTCCCAGGCGACCTTGTGGATGTCGAGCAAGAGCGTGCGGCTCGCGTTGGAGACGTCGGTGGCGTGGACCGCGCCGCCGGTGAGCCGCCACAGCAAGAAGGTGTCGATGGTCCCGAAGGCCAGCTCGCCGCGCTCGGCCTTCGCGCGCGCCCCGTCGATGTGGTCGAGCGTCCACGCGGCCTTCGTCGCGGAGAAATAGGGGTCCAAGACCAGGCCGGTGAGCGCACGGACGCGCTCTTCGTGGCCCGCTTCACGCAGACGCTGGCAGGTATCCGCGGTGCGCCGGCACTGCCAGACGATGGCGTGGTGGATGGCCTGGCCCGTCTGGCGATCCCAGAACAGCGACGTCTCGCGCTGGTTCGTGATGCCGATGGCCCGGATCGAGGCCGCGT
The DNA here is from genome assembly GCA_964577445.1 of uncultured Myxococcales bacterium. GTDB lineage: Bacteria > Myxococcota_A > UBA9042 > PHBI01 > JACKFB01 > JACKFB01. The sequence continues at coordinate 2,098 of CAZNZH010000566.1, read as the reverse complement.
CGACCTTGGCGTCTGCGAGCGCGCGGTTGACGCTGGTGCGCACGCTGGACCAGATGTCCTCCGGCGCGTGCTCGACCCAACCCGGCGCAGGATAGATCTGGCGAAACTCGGTGTTCGCGCGGGCGAGCACCTGAAGGTCTTTGCCGATGAGGAGCGCGGTTGATCCAGTCGTCCCCTGGTCGATCGCGAGGACGACGCCATCGTTTGCAGCCATGAGGGCCTCCGCTTCGTGAGCCCGTGGAGACTCGACTCCGCGGTCGGCTCCTGTCAACGTGGCCCGCGGGTCGGCGCGATTCCCCCGACGCGGAGCAGATCATGTCCGATGAGAAGGAGCCGAAGCCCACGCGCGTTCAGATCGACGTGGTGCTGGATGACGCCCTGGCGCAGGGCACCTACGTCAACATGGCCCGCATCTTCCACACCCAGAGCGAGTTCGTCCTCGACGCGCTCTTTTTACCGCCGCAGAGCCGCAAAGCGACGGTGCGATCGCGGCTGATCCTGACGCCGACGCATGCGCGCTTCCTGCATCAGGCGCTGGGCCAGAACATCGCCATGTACGAGGAGAAGTTCGGGGCCATCAAGACGGGCCCCGGTGGGCCGGACGACCCGGAATCGATCCTTCACTGAGGCGCACGCGGGCTCTTCAGGGCGCGGTCCTCGGGCGCGGCGGCGCAGTCCGCGGGCGCTCGGCGGGACAGATCTCGGGCTGCGTGGGACAGATCTCGGGCTGCGTGGGACAGATCTCGGGCTGCGTGGGACAGGTTTTCGGCCCGATGGGACACCTCGCGGCCTCTGCGGGACAGGTCGCTGTCCCACGCCCGCCACACCCGCACGTAAATTTCGTTTAATTTCAAGCGCTTAACCTCTTGGCACGGCTTGTGCTTCGGCAGCCAGGGCCGGAGCCGTGGCGGCCGGACCGGCGCACTCACTGCCGTCAGGAGGTCTCGACCATGTCCAAGCTAGCTTCTCGTTCGTTTCTGTCCGCGCTCGCTGCGCTGCTCTTCCTCACCCTCGCGCTCCCCAGCGTCGCCTCGGCCCGCCCGAAAGCGGCGCCGGTCCCGAGCGCTGAGCCCGCGACGCCGGCCGCGGGCGTCGTCAACATCAACACCGCCGGCCTCGCCGAGCTCATGCGCCTGCCCCGCGTCGGACCCAGCCTGGCCGAGCGCATCGTCGAGTACCGGAGCCGCACGCCCTTCAAGCGAACGGTCGAGCTGGCGCGGGTCAAGGGGATCGGCCTGAAGACCGTGCGCCGACTCGGCCCCTGGCTCACGGTGTCGGGGCCGACGACGCTCGCGCGCAAGCTGGTCCTGCCCCGGCAGGCCCCCGCGGAGTCTCGCTCGGCGGGCGACGACGCGGCGCAGACCGAGTAGCCGGCAGCTCGGTGATGGCGGGCATGGTCGCGGAACGTGGCGAATGCTAAGCATGCGTCCGTGGTGACCCCCTGCCATCGCCGAGCCGTTGCGACGTCCTGCCTTCTAGCGCTTGCGCTGATCGCGGCGGCCGCTCATCCCGTCCGCGCGTCGTGGGCCAACCGCGCCGACCTGATCTACAGCACGGCGCACACGCTCGATCAGGGGGAGCTGGAGGTCGGCATCTTCTCGCCGCTACAGTACGGCGTCAGCAACAGCGTGCAGATCGCCTTGCACCCCATCTTGCTGCTCGTGTTGACGCCCTATGTGTCGGCGCGGTGGCGCGTCAGCAAGGCCCGACGGGTCACGGGGGCCATAGACATCGGCGCCACGTGGTCGTTTTTGGACCGGGTGAACCGCGACGGTCTTCGCGTGGTGGATGACGGCGCATGCAATGGGTGCGGCTTTCCGGGGACCGCCCAGCTCACGGGGACGGTCAGCGTCGAGGCCGTCAAGGGCCTGATGCTCTCCGCTGGAGGGGGCCCCGCGCTGGATTTCCTGAACCTGCGGCCCGAGCTCTTCCTCTTGGAGCTTCACGCCTCCGCGCTCTATCTCATCAACCCGGACAACCTCTTGATGCTCCACGGCGCCACCAACATTCACCCGTGGGCGGGCCGCTCCAGCACGAGCCGGAGCTCACTGCAGTTGATGTACGCCCACGCGTGGGGGGCCGTGCATCTGGGCGTGGG
>CAZNZH010000565.1:0-4330 GCA_964577445.1 uncultured Myxococcales bacterium | reverse complement strand
GTGGTTCTCGGTCGACGGCGGCGGGCGGATGTACCTGGCCACCGACAGCGAGGTCTCGGCGGCGCCGTGGCTTCAGGTGCGGGGCGGGCGCATGGGGCGGATCTGGGGCGAGCTGGGCGCGGGGCCGGCCCGCGGGGCATTCGACCCCACCTTTTTCGGGTTCGGCGTGGGGTTTGAGCGGCAGCTCTTTCGAGGGTCGGCGGGCTTCGCGTGGTCGGCGCGGCGCATGGTCGACCAGTTCGACGCCGAGGGGCGCGGGCCGTGGTTCGCGTCGTACGCGGACGGCCATGCCCTGGACCGGGTGGGGTATCTGGACCTGCGGCTGCAAGCCTCGGAGCTCGTCGGCGTCGGCGTGTACGCGGTGCTGGGGCGGGCGTCGAGCGCGCAGCTCACCTTGTCGTTCGCGATCCCGCGCGCCACGAGCGGGGCGGGCGGATCAGCGGGTGAGGCTGAGGACCAGCGCGCCGATTAGGGGCAGCGAGAGCAGGCAGAGCAAGGTCGTCAGCACGATGCCGCGGGCGATGGTGCGCTGGCCGAGCGCCAGCTCCTGAGAGAGCGAGAAGGCGGCGATGGCGGTGGGCATCGCGGCGAGCAGGGCGAAGACCCGCGCCTCGAGCTGGGTGAGATAGCCGGCGTGGAGGAGCGGCAGGGCGATGGCCAGGGCCAGGGCCGGAGCGGCGATGAGCTTGCCGGCCGTGAGCGCGAGCGCCGGGAGGTCCAGACCGCGAAACGACGAGCTGTTTGCTCGCAAATAGAGGCCGAGCATGAAGAGCGCGACCGGGGGGGCGGAGGCGGCGACCGGGGCGAAGGGCGGCAGGGCGTGGCGGAGGGCCGGCTCTGGGGCGAGGCGCAGGAGGCTGCCCACCAGGGGCGCCCAGACCAGCGGCTGTAGGGCGAGCCGGCGGAGGACGAGGCCGAGGGGGCGGGGGCGTCCGCCTTGCCAGCGGAGCAGCAGCGTGGGGCCGACGGTCATCGCCAGGGCGACGTGGACCGCGACGCCGACGGACACGTAGCCCAGGCTGGACGGCCCGAGGGTCTGGACGACGAAGGGGAGCCCGACGTAGGCGATGTTGCCGAAGAGCGCGCCGAGGGCGGCGGCTCCGAGCTCGCTTCGCAGGCGTGGCACCGCGGCGCCGAGGCCGGCGAAGAGCAGGGCCATGGCGGCGAAGAGGGCGGCGTGGGCGAGGTAGAAGCCCGGGGCGCCGGGGATGGCCTGGCTGGGGTCGGCGGTGCCGGTGATGATGAGCAGCGGGAAGGCCACGTAGATGACGTAGCCGTTGAGCGCGTCGATGGTGCCGGGGCGGCGAGCGAAGACCGGCAGCCCGGCGGCCAGAGCGCCCAGCAGCACGGCGACGCACGGCGGCAGGAGCCGAAGCGCCAGGTCGAAGACGACGTGCAAGTCAGTCACTGATCTCGGAGGGGGAGCTCAAACCAGAACGTGGTGCCCTGCCCCACCGCGGTCTCGAACCCGATGCTGCCACCGTGAAGCTCGACGATCGAGCGCGCGATGCCGAGGCCCAAGCCGGTGCCACGCGTGCGCTGGGTGGCGGCGTGGGCCTGGGCGAAGGGCTCGAAGATGCGGCCTCGGGCCTCGACAGGGATCCCCGGGCCGCGGTCGGCGACCGAGACGCGCGCGACCTGCTGGCGGCGCTCGAGCGCGACCGTGACGGCGACGCCTGCCGGGGAGAACTTCAGCGCGTTGGACACCAGGTTCGCGATGACCTGGGTGATGCGGTCGCGGTCGGCGTGGACCGGCAGCGCGGCGGCGGCGGGCTCGAGCGCGAGCGGCGTGCGGTGTTCGGAGGCGAAGCCTTGGGCCTCGGCGATGGCGTCCGCCACGATGTCGCCGAGATCCAGCGGCTCGCGGACGGCGCTCAGCGCGCCGGCGTCGATGCGCGCGACGTCGAGGATGTCGTTGACCAGGCGCACGAGGCGCTTCGATCCGTTGTGGGCGACCTCGACCATGCGGGCGGCGTCGGGGGCGACCTCGCCGAGGCGGCCGCTGGCGACCAGCCCCAGGGCGCCGCGGATCGACGTGACGGGCGTGCGCAGCTCGTGGCTGACCATGGCGACGAAGCGTTGCTTGGCGCTGTCGGCTTGCCGGCGCGCGGTGATGTCGCGGACGACCGAGACGAAGGACGCGCTCATCGGGGCGGCCTCGGGCTGGGGCGGGATGCGGCTGGTGACCACCTCGGCGGAGAATGTGGTCCCATCCACGCGGACGCCCTCGCACTCCCAGGTGGCGGCCGTCTGCTCGATGCGGGTGTCGGGGCCGGGCCAGCCGGGGAGGACGGTGCCGATGGCGCCCTCGAGCGGGACGCCGGCGTCAAAGCCGAAGAGCGTCCGCGCCGCGCCGTTCGCCGAGACGATCTCGCCGCCCGGGTCGAGGCCGAGGATGGCGTCGGCCACGTTGTCGACGATGAGCTTGATGTGCTCGCGGCTCCGGAGGATCGTCTCGACGACGCGCTGGCGCATCAGGAGCGCGCGGCGTTGCCGCTGAAGTGCGATCGAGCGGCCAGCCAGCTCGGCTACGGTGAGGGAGAGCAGGCCGACGAAGGCCGGGGCGGCGCCGGGCCAGATGCCGGCGGCGGGGAGCACCGACAGCGCGAGCACGCCGTGCAGGGCCATCCCCGCGGTGCCGGCGGCGACGACGCGGAGCTGCGAGGACAGGGTGCGGGCCCACAGGGCGAAGGCGAAGAGCAGCAGCGCCGTCTCGGCAAAGCCTGCCCAGGCGGCCTCTCCCTCCGAGGCGAGGCCCGTCCCCGCGAGCAGGTTGTCGGCGGCGATGGCCTGAATCAGCACGCCGGGGATGCGCTGGCCGCCGGCTCGGACGTGGGAGTCTTGCAGCCCCGTGGCGCTGACGCCGACGAAGACGAGGCGATCTTTCAGCAGCGGCGTCAGGGACGCCGAGCGGCCGTCGTCGAGCAGGACGTCGGCGAACCGCACCATGGGGATGGCGTCGGGCTCGGGGAAACGCAGCAGCGGGGTCGCCCGGTCGCGGTCCAGCGCCGCGTGGGTCAGCGCCTCGCGGGTGGCCGGGTCGCCGGTGGCCGCGCGGACGGCGGCCAGGGCGAGGCTGGGCAGGCGCCTGTCGGCCCAGCTCAGCGCGTAGGGGTAGCGGCGCACCACGCCATCGGCGTCGTGGAGGATGTTGATGGCGCCCGTCGCGCGGGCGGCGATCTCGGCGGGCTCGATGTTCCCGACGCGCCGGGTGGCCTCGAGGCGGGTCGCGACGGGCTCGTCGAGCGCCTGCGGGGCCGGGCCCTCCGGGGGGGCGCCGGCGCCGGCCGCGTCGACGTCGCCGGCGAGCACGAAATACTGGCCCAACACGACCGCACCTTGCTGGGCCAGGGCCTCGACCAACTGGCGGTCACCGTCGAGGCTCTTGAGGCGAAACCCGAGCTCGGCGCGCAGCGCGCGGGCTGCCGTCGAGGCGTCGAGCTCCGGCGCCCCCAGCCGGTCCAGCAGCCACTCGGCGAGGTCCAACGCGTCGCGCGGACCGGCCTGGTCGAAGACCGCGTCGATGGCCAGCGCCGCGGGCTGGTGCCGCGCCACCTCGGCGATGAAGCGCGCCCACGTCGCGCGCTCAAGCGGCCAGCGCTCGCCCAGCGCGTCCAGCGATGCGTCGTCGACGAGGACCAGGGCGACGCGGCCGCTCACCGGCGCTGGCGCGATGAGCTGCACGGTGGCGAAGTCGTAGAGCGCGCGCTCCAGCTCCCCAAACACCTCAACCCCCCAGACCCGCACCAACGCCACGCCGGAGAGCAGGACGGCGAGCCCGATCCGCAGCCACGGCGACCAGGGCGGGCTCCGCGAATCGACCGCGGGCGCCTCAGCGCCCATCACGACAGCCCGCGCCGCGCAGCGGCCACGGCCTGTGCGCTACACCCCATCCGCGAACGCGCTCCGCCCGGTCACGGCGCCAACTCGAAGGCGTAGATCTTCGACGGGAAGCCGGCGAACCCGTCGGCGTCCACGGCGGTCACCCGCCAAAACCAGCGCCCGGCGGCGGGCACCACGCCGGCCTCCATGTCGGTGGTCGACGTCTCGGTGGTCGCGTAGTCCTCGACGAACGCGGAGTCCCGCGCCAGCTCGACCCGGTAGCGTGTCGCCCCCGCGGCGGCGGCCCAGGTGAGGCGCTTGTCGGCCGAGATGGTGCCGAAGTAGGGCCCGGACACCGCGGGGGCGGCGAGCAGGTCGCGGGGCGCCTCGGGCGCCATGCCGGCCAGGGCCTGCGTGCCCTTGCCCTCTGGCACATCCACCTGCGCTGACGAGGCCTCGAGCCCGACCACGCCCGCCAGCGTCTCAAGCCGCGTCGACGCCACGCCGG
>CAZNZH010000564.1:0-4340 GCA_964577445.1 uncultured Myxococcales bacterium | reverse complement strand
TGGACCCCCGCCGACGGCGGCGCGCTCAGCGCCTTCGAGCCCGCCGGCACGCGCTCTATCGCCCCCCTCGCCGATCGCCTCGTCATCTTCCGCAGCGACGCCCTCGAGCACGCCGTCACCCCCTCTCACACCCAGCGCGTCGCCCTCACCGCCTGGTACCGCGCCACGCCCTGACAGGGCCAGCGAGAGCGGCTGTCGGGCGCCTCGACCGATGTTCCCGCTGACCCTGTGACGCCTATTCCGCTCGTGACACCCGCGCGCTCCCGCCGTACATACCTCGCCGCAAGCCTCCCAGCCGCCCGAGATCCATGGCCCGCACCCTCACCGACCCCCTAGGCAAGCCCCTGACCGACACCGCGGTCCGCCGCGCGCTCTCGTCACCCGACCGCAGCCTCTCCACCCTCAGCGCCGCTCTGCTCATCGTCGCCAGCATGGTCGGCACGGGCGTCTTCACCACCGCCGGCGTCCTCCTCGACCTGGCCCCCAGCCGCGTGGCCGTCCTCGCCGTCTGGCTCATCGGCGGCCTCGCCGCGCTCGCGGGCTCGCTCTCCTACGCCGAGCTCGCCGCCGCCATCCCCCGAAACGGCGGCGAGTACCTGCTGCTCTCGCGCATCTACCACCCCGCCGCCGGCTTCATCGCCGGCTTCGTCTCCCTGGTCGCCGGGTTCGCCGCCCCCATCGCCGCCTCCGCCATCGCCTTCGGCCACTACCTCCACGCCGCCCTCCCGGCGGTCCCCCAGACCCCGGCGGCCCTCGGCCTCATCGCCGCGGCCACCCTGCTGCACTCCGGCCGCCTGCGCACCGGCTCGCGCCTGCAGGACCTCCTCACCCTGCTCAAGGTCGCCACCATCGTGGCCTTCATCGTCCTCGGTGCGCTGCGCCTGGACCCCTACGTCCTGTTCACCGGCGCCCCGGTCACCGACGTCCTCGGCACCGGCGGGGTCGCCATGGGCCTCATCATCGTCGCCTACGCCTACTCCGGCTGGGCCGCCGCCATCTACGTCGCCGGCGAGATCCGCCGCCCCGCCCGCGCGCTCCCCCGCGCCCTCATCCTCGGCACCGCGCTGGTCACCATCCTCTACGTCGGCCTCAACGCCGTCTTCCTCCTCGCCGTCCCCCCCGCCGAGCTGCGCGGCGTCATCGAGGTCGGCGCCGTCGCCGCCACCCACCTCATCGGCCCCGAAGGCGGCCGCGTCTTCTCCGCCGTCATCGCCCTGGGCCTCCTCTCCACGGTCGGCGCGCTGGTCATGACCGGCCCCCGCATCTCCGAGGCCATGGGCCGCGACTACCCCCGCCTCAGCTTCCTCTTGCGCCGCCACCCCGACAAAAACCCAGTCGCCGCCACGCTGATCCAGGGAGCCCTGGCCGCCGCGCTCGTCCTGACGACGGCCTTCGGCACGCTGCTCGGCTGGGTCGGCGTGCTGCTGACCCTCTCCAGCGCGCTCACCGTGGCGGGCGTCTTCGTCCTGCGCCGCCGCCAGCCCCACCTGCCGCGCCCCTACCTGACCTTCGGCTACCCGCTGACGCCGTGCATCTTCTTGGCCCTCGCCGCCTGGATGGTCATCGCCGCCATCGTCGAGCGCCCGGCCATCGTCGCCGCCAGCGCCGCCACCGTCGCGGTCGGCTTCGCGCTCTACCTGCTCGTCGCCCGCCCCACCGCCCCAGCCGCCCCAGCCGCCCCGCCGAATCGCCCGACTACACCGTCCGGCTGAAGACCGGCTTTTCGGCGTCCGCGTGCTTGGCGTAGTACGCGTCGAAGCACATCGCCAGGTTGCGGATGAAGAGCTCGCCCATGGGCGTCGCTGAGATCGCGTCCGCCTCGACCACGACCATCCCGGCCGCCTCGTGCTCGCGCAGCCGCTCCAATTCCGCAGCAAACCTCTCGCGAAAGACGACCCCGTGCGCCGCCTCGATCGCCCGCACGTCGACCCGCGCGTTGCACATCAGCGCCTCGATGATGTCGCCCCGCAGCAGGTCGTCGGCGTTGCGCACCACGCCGCGCACCACCGGCAGCCGCCCGGCCTTGAGCGCCTGGGCGTAGGTCGACAGCTTCTTCTCGTTCTGCACGTAGGCGTCGCGCACGTCGCCGATGGCCGAGATCCCAAGCCCCACCGAGTCCTCCGCCGGGATGACCGTGTAGCCCTGAAAGTTTCGCCGCAGCCGCCCCTCGCGCCGCGCCTTCGCCAGCTCATCGTCGGGGCTCGCGAAGTGGTCCATGCCGATGGGCTCAAACCCCGCGCCCATAAAGCGCTCCCGCGCCAACGCGAAGAGCTCGAGCTTCAGCTCGGCCGGCGGCAGATCCTCGACCTCGATACGCCGCTGGTGCCCCCGGTGCTGGTCCGGCACGTAGGCGAAGCTATAGACCGCGCTCCGGTCGGGCTTGAGCGCCAGCACGGACTCGACGGTCCGCTCGAAGCCCTCGGTGGTCTGCTGCGGCAGCCCGTAGATGAGGTCGACGTTGACGCCGCCAAAGCCGCGCGCCCGCGCCCGCTCGATGATGCGCTGGGTGTCCTCGAGGCTCTGGATGCGGTCGATGGCTTGCTGCACCTCGGGCGCAAGGTCTTGAACACCAAGGGAAATTCGGTTGAACCCCATGTCGGCCAGCATGTCGATGTGGGCGTCGGTGGTGACGCGCGGGTCGACCTCGATGGCGAGCTCGGCGTCGGGCGTCGGCTCGAACACCGCCAGCACGTCGGTGAGCAGCCCGCGGAGATCGGCCGGCGCGAAGTAGGTCGGGGTCCCGCCGCCGAGATGAAGCTGCGAGATCCGCCGGCGATTGGGCAGGTGCGTAGCCAAAATCGCCAGCTCCTGCCTGACTAAATCCAGGTAGGGCCGCGCGACGTGCATGTGCGGTGTGATGATGACGTGGCAGCCGCAGAAGAGGCACCGGTTCTGGCAAAAGGGCAGGTGCATGTAGAGCGACAGCGGCGCGTCGCCCAGCGCGTCGGCCATCTTGAGGCGCGCGGCGTACACGTCGCCGTCGACGGCAGGCCCGAACTCCACGGCGGTCGGGTAGCTGGTGTAGCGCGGCCCAGAGCGGTCATAGCGTCGCAAGAGCTCCGCGGTGACGGCGCGTTCGGTGGGTCGGGAGGAGTGGATCTCGGGCGGGTGATTCATCATGCCCCCACCTTAGCCCCAGGATTTCCGACCGGCCACAACGATCCACCGACCCAGCAGCCCCCGAGCGACGGGGCCATGTCAAGACTTAGGACTTGCCTCGCGCCAGCAACCCGGCTCCGCGCGGCCAACGGACCGATGAGTCCTCGAACAAGTCCCAAGTCCGCGTCTGATCCTTAGCCTTGCGCTGAGCCCCGTACTTCTCGGTCAGCACCGCCCGTGCGTCGGGCAGCCGGGCCCTCAGCGCGGCGGCACGCGCCCGCGCGCGGGCCATCTCCTCGGCAGCCCGGCGGCGGAGGGTGGCAGCGGCTTGTTCCAGGCCTGATGCCCCGGTGTTGGACCCGTGAGCGCCGCCGCATTCCTCGCCCGGCTCCCAGCAGCCCTCGACGGGGCTACAGCGCCGGCCGGGTCATTCGCCAGCGCCGTGTCAGGACTTGGGACTTGTTGCAGCCCTGGCGCGGCTCGACCAAGGCTACACCAAGCTCCCACACAACATCTGCATGTGCAGTGGCCGCCGGCCGGTGCGGTTGCGTGCGCCGGCCACGCCGGCGTAGCTCCGCGCGTTCGTGGTCTCGCTCTGATGGTGTAGCGATTGCTGGCGAGGCGGAGACTCGTGCTCTCAGAGTTATTGCGGGCTCGACGTCCATCTCGACTCAATCGCGCATCGACGATAAACGCTCAGCGCGGTGCGTCGGGAAGGTGCCGGCGCCTGACGCCCAGGCCACACATTTCGTAGCAAAAAAATGTGCAGTCTGGGGTCTGGGCGTCAGACGTCTATTCATGCGACCATGTGCAGACTGGCGCGGTCATCGGGAGGCCTTTGGGGGTGGGCTTATGGTTGTTGCAAACCGATAGGTACCCAGGCAGGCCCTCCGATGCACCGCCCCCTGCGCTCTAACCATCCGATCCCAAACGCTTAACGCCGTCGGCCGAGCAGATCTCCACCCAAATGAAATCGGGAGATGCCTTGAACACAAGATTGCGCGAAACGTACTGGCTGCCGCCGGCACCGGGCAGCAGTGCTACGACCATCAGCCTAGCATTCCTCCTGCTGCTATCGTGCGGCAAGCCGGTGCCCGAGTCACCCCAGGTCGCAACCGCGACCGGTCAGGAGGACACCGCGCCTTCGCCAACGACGTCCTCGGAACAGGCGAAAGCCGCCTGGGTGAAAGCGGCGTCGAAGAGGGGTCAGAGCGTCGGGACGTCCGGCGTTCCGACGTCTG
>CAZNZH010000563.1:0-4344 GCA_964577445.1 uncultured Myxococcales bacterium | reverse complement strand
GACGAAGAACTAGCTCCGGTCGCTGGACCGCGGGCCCGAGGGTGGCTCTGGCCGGCGGTCTCGGTTCGCCGGCTAGAGCGCGCGGTAGCGGTAGTAGTGGTCGAGGACGGCGCGCACGTAGCCTTCGGTGGTCGCGAAGGGGATGTTGCCGCCCTTCGCCGCCACGTTGCCCGAGCCCGCGTGATACGCCGACAGGACGCGCACCATGTCGCCGCGGTACTTGTTGGCCAGCCCGCGTAAAAAGCGCGCCCCGCCCATGATGTTCTGGCGCGGGTCGAAGGGGTCGTTGACGCCCATGGCCCGCGCCGTCCGCGGCATCAACTGCATGAGGCCCTGAGCTCCGGCGCTGCTGACGGCCTGAAAGCGAAAGCTCGACTCGACCCGCATGACCGCGCGGATAAACTCGGCGGGGATCTTATAGGTCTCTGCCGCCTCCGCGATGTACGCGGCGTACATCGCCATGCGCGTGTCGAGGCTGCCGGGCTCTTCGACGGGGCGTGGAGCGCCGCCGACGCCGGGTGGCGCGAAGTCCTTCTTCGACCCGGACGCCGAGCGGGGCGTGCTGCCGCTGCTGCCGCGGCCGACCGGCTCGGGGTCGTCGGTGCGCATGGCGACGCGGCACCTCTCGCCGTCCTGCTTGTAGTTGCGAAACCACACGCGCCCGTCGCGATCTTTGCACGCATAGAGATGCGCGTGGGCGGGTGCCGACAGCAGCAGGCTCAGGGTCAGGATGGCCAGCGTGGTGGAGAGCTTCACTCGGACCTCGGCGCGAAGGGGCAGGGCCCGATAGTACGGGCGCTCGGCGGGCCTGCCCACAAATGGGGCGTCGCGGCGAAAACGGTCGGATGCGGGTCCCAATTTCCGGCCGCTCTGCTAGTCTGCGCCGCCATGAGACACCACTTCGACACCTTGGTACTCGGCAGCGGAATTGCGGGGCTCAGCTACGCGCTGGAGATGGCCGAGCGCGGCAGCGTCGCCGTGGTCACCAAGCGCGGGCGCGACGACACGAACACCGACTGGGCCCAAGGCGGGATCGCGGCGGTGATGGACCCGGACGACTCGTTTGAGTCGCACATCCGCGACACCGTGACGGCCGGCGACGGCCTCAACGACGAGGCGATCGTGCGCCTGTGCGCGGAGGAGGGGCCCGAGCGGATCGCGCGGCTGGTCGAGCTCGGCGTCGCGTTCACCCGCGAAGACGGCGAGCTGGCCCTGACGCGCGAGGGCGGCCACTCGGCGCGGCGCATCGTCCACGCCAAGGACATGACCGGCGCGGCGGTGCAGGAGGCGCTAGCGCTCGCGGTGGCCAGGCACCCGAAGATCCAGGTCTTCGAGCAGCACATGGCCATCGATCTCATCACGCTCCACTCCGAGCGCGGCGCCGCCGATGATCGCTGCCTGGGCGCCTACGTGCTCGATCGCGGCACCAACGCCGTCGACACGTTCCTGGCCAGGGTCGTCATGCTGGCCACGGGCGGCGCGGGCAAGGTCTACCTCTACACGACCAACCCGGACGTCGCGACCGGCGACGGCATCGCCATGGCGTGGCGGGCGGGCGCGCCGATCGCGAACATGGAGTTCTTTCAGTTCCACCCGACGACGCTCTACCATCCGCAGGCGAAAACATTCCTGATTACGGAGGCTTGTCGTGGAGAGGGCGGCATCCTGCGGCGCCTGAACGGCGAGGCCTTCATGGGGCGCTATCACCCCCTCGCTGACCTCGCCCCGCGCGACGTCGTCGCCCGCGCCATCGACAACGAGCTCAAGCGCTCGGGCGACCTCCACGTCGTGCTGGACATGACGCATCTCGACCCGGCCTTCCTCGACGATCGCTTCCCGGGCGTGTCCCAGACCCTGCTCGGCCTCGGCATCGACATGCGCACGCAGCCCATCCCGGTCGTGCCCGCCGCGCACTATTGCTGTGGCGGCGTGGTCTCCGACGCCGACGGCCGCACGGCGGTCCCCGGCCTGCTGGTGGCTGGCGAGACCGCCCACACGGGGCTGCACGGCGCCAATCGCCTCGCCTCGAACTCGCTCCTCGAGGGCATGGTCTTCGCCCACCGCGCGGCGGCAGTCTCCCCGGAGATCCAGGCCGCGGCGGGCGATCTGGCGGCCTCGGACGTGCCCGACTGGAACCCGGGCCTCGCCACCAACCCCGACGAGAAGGTCATGGTCGCCCACGCCTGGGACGAGACGCGCCGCCTGATGTGGAACTACGTCGGCATCGTGCGCTCGAACCGCCGCCTGGTGCGCGCCAAGCGCCGCCTGGACTCGCTGCGCCAGGAGGTGGCCCACGACTACTGGAAGTACATCGTCACGGCCGACATGGTGGAGCTGCGCAACATCATCACGGTCGCGATGCTCATCGTCGAGTGCGCGCTACGGCGACAAGAGAGCCGCGGCCTCCACTACAACCTCGACTTCCCCGAGCGCGACGACCTCATCGGCCCGCGCGACACCATCATGCGCCGAGGGCGCTTTTCCTGAGGCCGCGCCTGGGTGCTCTGCCGGCTAGCGCCGCAGCGCCGCCGGGTCGCTGAAGAGGTAGTCCGCGTCGGCCTGGAGGGTGTGGCAGCCGACACAGGCCGTCGCGTCCCGGGTGAGCTGCTGGCGCGTCGTGGGGTCGAACGCCTGAAAGGCCCAGCCGCCCGCCTCGCCTTGGCCGGTGCGCCGCATGACGCCGACGAACTCCATCGCGCCCTTCTCGCCGCCCTCGAGCCGGTACTGCTCTTTGACCAGCACGGTGCCGACGCCGAGATCGGGCCGCGGGTCGCTGTAGAGCTCGCGCGCCACGCCCTCATAATGGCCGCACACGATCGCGAGCCAGTCTTCGCGCGCCAACTCAGGTAGGGGCTGGTCGCGCGGAGAGTCATCGGGGCCACCTCGGGATCTCGAGTCGGTGTCGACACCGTCTCAGGGCTGGGTTCGGAAGAGCGTCCGCCGGTAAAAGCGCAGCTCTTCCAGGGACTCGTGCACGTCGTCGAGCGCCCGGTGGGACTCACCCTTCGCCGGCGCCTCGACGCGATACCAGCGCGCCGCGAGCTCTTTGAGCGAGGAGATGTCGATGACCCGGTAGTGCAGGTGCTGCTCCAGGCGCGGCATGTAGCGCCTGAGGAAGCGCCGGTCCTGGCCGATGGAGTTGCCACAGAGCGGCGAGCGGCCGGGCTCGGTCCACGCCGCGATGAAGCCCAGGGTCATGTCCTCGGCTTGAGCGCAGGTCACGCGCGACTTCAGCACCGCCTCGGTCAGCCCGCTCTTACCGTGCTGGTTGGTGTTCCACTCGTCCATGGCCGCCATCACCGAGGCGGGCTGGCGGATCACCAGGTTCGGCCCCTCGGCCAGCACGTTGAGGTCGTTGTCGGTGATGACCGTGGCGATCTCCAGCGGCACGCAGGTGGCCGGGTCGAGCCCGGTCATCTCCATGTCCAGCCACACCAGATTATCTGCGCTGCGTCCCACGTTGTCTCCGGTGCGGTTTGCTCAGCCGCAGCATCGTATCGCGCGGCGGCTTGGTCAACCGCGATGGCCGCGCGTTGACCGCTGGGTCGGGGCGGCGGTAGACCCGAGACGCCCGGCCACCCCGCACCGCTCGAGGTCACCCATGTCCTTCGTTCATCTGCACACGCACACGCAGTACAGCATGCTGGACTCGACCTTGCGGGTGGGCGATCTGGTGGCCCGCGCGGTCGCGGACGGGGCGCCGGCGGTGGCGATGACCGACCACGGCAACCTCTTCGGGGCGGTCGAGTTCTTCAAGGCGGCGAAGGCCGCCAAGATCAAGGGGATCATCGGCGCTGAGGTGTCGCTGGTGCCCACCGACCGCACCGACGCGGAGGTGCGGCGCACCGGGACCCTGGTGCTGCTGTGTAAAAGCGCCGCGGGATACCGGAACCTCTGCTACCTGCTGAGCCGCGCGTACATGGACATGCCGGCGCGCGTCGGCCGGCCGCGCATCGATCGGCCGCTGTTGGGCCAGCACGCTGAGGGGCTCATCGCGCTGTCGGGCAGCCTCTCCGGCGAGATCCCCCAGGCTTTTCTGCGCGGCGACGCCGACGAGGCGCGGCGGCTGGCGCGGCACTACGCGGGGCTCTTTTCAGGGGACTTCTACCTCGAGGTCATCCGCAACGGCATCAAGGAGCAGGAGCGGATCAACGCCGAGATCCAGCAGTTGTCCGAGGAGTTGGGGATCCCGCTGTGCGCGACCGCCGACGCCCACTACGGCGCCTCCGAGGACGCGGGGGCCCACGAGGTCCTGATGTGCATCCAGATGGGCAAGATGCTGCCCACCCTGGAGACCACCGCGCGCATCACCGACCAGATGCACCTGGCGCCCGCGGCCGCGGC
>CAZNZH010000562.1:0-4352 GCA_964577445.1 uncultured Myxococcales bacterium | reverse complement strand
CGGGGACATCCGCAGGGCGATCGACCCCGACGAGGTGCTCTTCGTCATCGACGCCCGCGACGCCCTGACCGGCATGGCCCCGCCGCCTTGCCCCCACAACGACGCCTTCGAGCTGCGCTGCCTGGAGGCCTTGGCCTTGCTCGACGCGGGCCGCCAGGCCGAGGCGCGGCAGCGGCTCTCCGACGGCCAGCACTTGCCCCCGAGCACCCCCGCGGCCCGGTTGGCCCGCCTCGCTTTAGCCACCGGCGGCTCACGTCCCGCCACGTCGGCGGCCGCCGAGTGGGCGCGCCAGGAGCTGTCCCCGCTGGTCGCGGGCAGCCTGGCGAGCCTCAGCCAGCGCGTCGCCTGAGCGGCCTCTCCACGCCCAGCAGAGTGCTGAGAGGCCAGCGCCTCGGACCCCCGATCAGCGAGAGATCACCGCGCTCTTCGCGCCCGTCAGCGCCGTCGACGGCTTGTCGATAATCGCTTTGCAGCGCGTGGCGAAGACCTGGATGACCCGGAAGCTGCCGACGCCCGGGACGCTGCCGGACTGGCCGACCTTGATGCCGTGCTTCGAGCCCTTGTTGAGGATGAGCGAGGTCTTCCCGCCCATGGGCGTGGCCTGGATGATGCTGGCCGAGATCGGGCCGTCCGCGCTCGGCTCCGCGGTCGGCTCGTCCGGGGGCAGGTCGACGCAGGTCGAGCCCTTGCACCTCTGGCCGGCGCCGCAGGCGGGGTCGCAGCCCTTCTTGGCCTTGGTGTAGCAGCGTCCCTTCGAGCAGTACTCGCCGCGACCGCACTTCATGCCCGAGCAGGCGTCGGCCACACACTCATTGAGATCGGTGTCGCAGACCTGACGCCGCGGGCAGCCACCAGCGCAGGCCTTGATGCACTTGCCGTCGACACAGAACTTGCCCGCGCCGCACTCCGGGATGCACTCGATCTCGGGCGTCGGGATGGCCACGCAGGTGCCCGCCTGGCACTCGGTGCCGGCCGCGCAGCGCATCGTCGCGCAGGGGTCGGACGGCGCGAGCGTGAACTCCACGGTGTAGGCCGCCTTGCCCGCGGTCGCCGAGATCTTCACCAGGTAGGTCGTGTCGGCCTTGGCGGGCCACTCGAGCTCATACTTCATGACGTTGGGTTCGATCGCTTGCTGGGCGAGGGGGTGGGCGTCGATGGTGAAGATCGCCACATCACCCTTCACGTTGTGCGTCCCCTTGAAGGCGTCGCCGACGCGCAACGTGAGCTTGCCCGTGCCGTCCGCCATGGGGACGACGGACTTCCAGTCGAGCTTGTCGCCCAGCTTGAAGTCGATGGAGTCGTCGATGCGGAGGTCCGCGGGCGCGGGGCGCGCGTCCGGGGGCTTGAAGTCATCATCCACATACTTGGTGCCGCAGGCCGCGGCGCTGAGCATGAGGGCGAGGACGAGCGAGGAGCGGAACGACAGCATCGGGTGGCCTCCGAGAGCATGTTTGACGGTCGCCTGTGGGGCCTCCCGACGCGCGGACCCCGCGAGCGACTCAGGAGCCCGCAATTAGCACAAGTCGGCGTCCCCTTCCAGGGGCTGGGCCTGTGTGAGACCGGCTTGAGAGGCCACCGGGCGTGTGCTACGAACCCCGCCCATGGACTACGCGATCACTCTGATTCCTGGCGACGGCATCGGCCCCGAGGTGAGCGAGGCCGCCGTGCGCGTCGTCGACGCCGCCTGCCCTGGCATCCACTGGCAGCGCGTCGACGCTGGCGCCTGCGCCGTCGAGCTCTACGGGACGCCGCTGCCCGACTCGGTCATCGAGTCCGTCCGCGAGACGCGCATCGCCCTGAAGGGACCGTGCACGACCCCGGTCGGCAAGGGCTTCTCGAGCGTCAACGTCGCCCTGCGCCAAGCGCTGGAGCTCTACGTCAGCCTCCGCCCGGTCGACACGCTGCCCGGGGTGAAGACCCACCACGACAACGTCAAGCTGGTGGTCTTCCGCGAGAACACCGAGGGCCTCTACGCGGGCATGGAGCACGAGCCGGTGCCCGGCGTCGTCGAGAGCCTGCGCATGGTCAGCGAGCGCGCCAGCCGCCGCTTCGCCAAGTTCGCCTACGAGTGGTGCCGGTATGAGGGCCATCGCAAGGTGCACCTGGTCCACAAAGCCTCGATCATGAAGCTGTCGGACGGGCTCTTCCTCGACATCGCCCACGAGGTGGCGTCCGACTACCCCTTCATCCAGACCGAAGAGATGCTCATCGACCAGCTCTGCATGCAGTTGGTGCTGGACCCGGAGCCCTTCGACGTCCTGGTGATGGAGAACCTCTTCGGCGACCTGCTCAGCGACCTGTGCGCCGGGCTGGTCGGCGGCCTGGGCCTCGTCCCAGGCGCCAACATCGGCGACCGCTACGCCGTCTTCGAGGCGGTGCACGGCAGCGCGCCCGACATCGCCGGCAAGGGCATCGCCAACCCCATCGCCCTGGTGCGCTCCGGCGCCTTGATGCTCAAGCACATCGGCGAGCGCGACGCGTCGGCCCGCATCGAGAAGGCCGTGCGCGCGGTCCTCGAAAAAGGTGAGTGTTTGACTGGGGATTTGGGCGGCACGGCCACCACGCGCGAGATCACCGCCGCCATCATCCGGGAGCTCTGACGATGACCAGGACCGTCACGCTCATCCCGGGCGACAGCGTGGGACAGGAGACCGCCAACGCCATGCGCCGCCTCGTCGAGGCCGCCGGCGTCGACATCTCGTGGGAGGAGATGCCCGCGGGCGTCGACGCCTTCGAGCGCCTGGGGACGCCGATGCCGGAAGAGACCATCGAGTCGGTCCGGCGCAACGGCTACGCCATCAAGGGCCGGATCATGACGCCTGAGGGTGGCGGCTACGAGAGCCCCAACCTGACGCTGCGCAAGGCGCTCGGCCTCTTCGCCGGCGTGCGACCGCTGCGGCATTTTCCTGGAATCCCCAGTCGTTACGCGGACGTGGACGTCGTGGTCATCCGCGAGTCCACCGAGGACGTCTACGCCGGCATCGAGCACCGCGTGTACCCGGGCGTCATCCAGGGGCTGCGCGTGACGACGCGCACGGCCTGCGAGCGCATCGTCCGCTTCGCCTTCGAGTACGCCCGCCGCAACGGCCGCGCCAGGGTCACGCTGGTCCACAAGGCCAACATCTTGAAGCTGTCCGACGGCCTCTTCTTGCGCGTCGGCGGCGAGATCGCGGCGAGCTACCCGGACATCGCGTTCGACTCGATCATCGCGGACAACGTCTGCATGCAGATGGTCCGCAACCCGACCAAGTTCGACATCCTGGTCTGCCAGAACCTCTTCGGCGACCTGATCAGCGACCTCGGGGCGGGGCTGGTCGGCGGCATCGCGGCGGTGTGGGGGTCGATACGAAACGACGGGAACACCGTGGTCTTCGAGGCGATTCACGGCATCGCGCCCGGCATCGCGGGGAAGGGCATCGCCAACCCTATGACCTTCATCATGCCGGCCCTGGCGTTGCTGCGAGAGCTGGGTGAGGGCGACGCCGCGCGGCGGATCTCCCAGGCCATGGGCGACACGCTGCTCGCCGGCGTCTCGACACGGGATTTCGGCGGCCGCGAGAGCACCGAGAGCTTCGTCGACGCGGTGATCGCGCGCTTCGAGTGAGGCGCGACGGCGGCTCGCGCGCGGCGAGCGCCGCAGCGCGCGCCGCGACGGGTGAGGCCAGACCGGCGGGCCGGCCGCGACGAATCAGTCGCCGAGGCCCTTCGCCTGGCGGACCTTCTCCATCGTCTTCTGGTACTCGATCTCGAAGTCCTCGGTGCCCTCCTCGAGGTTCTTGATGCGCTTGCGCACCTCGAGGTCCAGCGAGTTGTCGACGCCCAGCTCGCGCTTCAAGATCGGCGCCACGACGCGGCGGATGTCGTGGTCTTCGCCGTACACTTCCTCGACATTCCGGCTCTGAAGCAGGATCTCAAGGATCTGGCCGACCAGCCACTCGACCGCCTCGTCGCCCAGCCCGAAGCGCGCCTTGGCGGCGAGCTGCGACTTGATCTTGTGGGTGTGCGAGTAGTCGAGACCGCGCGCGGAGACCTGGTCGCGAGCCGTCTCCGAGAGCTGCCAGTCCGTGCGCCGGTACTCGGTGAGCACGCTGGCCACGTCCAGCTCGACCTCTTCTCGCTGCTCGGCGTCGACCTCGATCAGCTCCTCGTCCATGAGGCCGCTGACGATGCTGGTGGCGATGGGCCCGATTCGTTCACGATAGATACGCATCTCGAGACATCTCCCGCGCCGATTCGGCTCGCCTGTTAGCACAGCGCCCCGTGAGTTCACAACCGCCAAGCCGCGTCCGGCCGCGGCCGTAGACCTGATTGGTCACTCGTCCGGTTCGCGGTCGCGCACGCCTTGAACGCGT
>CAZNZH010000561.1:0-4366 GCA_964577445.1 uncultured Myxococcales bacterium | reverse complement strand
AGCCGCTCTGTGTTGGTCACGAAGAGATCGTCGCCGACGATCTGCACGCGGTCGCCGATGGCGCGCGTCAGCGCAGCCCAGCCCTCCCAGTCGTCTTCGTCGAGGCCGTCCTCGATGCTGATGATGGGGAAGCGGTCCGCAAGATCCGCGAGGTACGCGACCATCGCCGCCCGGTCGAGCTCGCGCCCGTCTCCCTTGAGGCTATAGCGCTGCGACCTGGCGTCCCAGAACTCCGAGGCGGCCACGTCGAGGGCCAGCCCGACCTGGGTGCCGGGCTCGTAGCCGGCGTCGCGGATCGCGCCGACGAGGAAGGTCAGCGCGTCCTCGTTGCGCCCGAGATCCGGCGCGAAGCCACCCTCGTCCCCGACGGCGGTCGAGCGCCCGTCCGCGTGCAGCCGCTTCTTCAGGTGATGAAAGACCTCAGCCCCCCAGCGCAGCCCCTCGCGGAAGCTCGGCGCGCCCAGGGGGACCACCATAAACTCCTGAATATCCAGGGAGTTATCCGCGTGGCTGCCGCCGTTGACCAGGTTCATCTGCGGCGCCGGCAAGCGCGACGCCTGGGTCCCGCCGATCCACCGGTAGAGCGGCAGGCCGGCGTCCGCAGCCGCGGCGCGCGCGACCGCGAGGCTCACCCCCAAGATGGCGTTCGCGCCCAGGCGGCCCTTGTTCGGCGTGCCGTCCGCAGCGATGAGCGCCGCATCCACGGCCCGCTGACCACGCGCGTCCATCCCGACGACGGCCTCAGCCAGCTCACCGCGGGCGTTGTCGACGGCCCGCAGCACGCCTTTGCCGAGGTAGCGAGCCGGGTCACCGTCGCGCAGCTCGACCGCCTCGTGCGCGCCGGTCGAGGCCCCGGACGGCACGATGGCCACGCCCGTCGCGCCGCTGCGCAGGTGCACCTCGACCTCCACCGTCGGGTTGCCACGGGAATCCAGGACCTCGCGGGCCCGAACCTGCTCGATCGTTGTCATCGCGACTCCTGAGTCAGTGGTGCGCTCCGGCGCGAGCGACCCCCGCACTTAGCCTTGTGCGCGAGCGAGCGTCAACCACCGATAACCCTGTGTTTGACAGCGCCGACCGCGCGGCGGAACATGCCCCGACGCTGGCTGGTTGCCGACTCGGCGACCGGGCCGCCGCGCTCGGAGGCCGTCGCCGGCACCGGACAGTCCCGGCCCGCTACGCACTGAGGACGAGCCCGTCGAACCCGACGGCCATCACGAGGTTGAACCATGAACGAGCGAGCTCGCACCTTTCTATTCGCCGGAGCGGTGGTCCTCGCCGCGGGCACCATCGGCGCCGGCTGCAAGAAATCGGCGGAGCCAGCGAAGCCGGCCGCTGCGTTGACCGAAGAGGAGGCCGCGCCGACGCCGGAGGTCGCGAAGCCCGCAGACGGCGAAGAGCCCGCGGCCGCCGCGGCCGCCGAGGGCGCAGACAAGCTCGCCGCCGACGGCGAGAAGGTCGCCCCTGCGGCGGCTGAGGGCATTGACAAGGCGGAGATCGCCAAGACCTACATCGAGGTCTACTGCGCGCAGAAGGCCGGCGAGACCGAGAAGCTGTTCGACATCTACTCGGCGCACGGCTTCACCGACCCGGCCACGTGGACGAAGGTCTGGACCGAGGCGGCGAAGGACAAGCCCTGGGTTGCGCGCATCACCCAGGACGCGCTGCGCGCCTGCCCCTGAGGGCGGCCGGCCAGCGCGGCGGTGGCGCCGCGCCCGGTCCGCCGCGCCCGGCCGGGGCTCATCGCCCCACGGCACCGCCGTCGCGGCGGCCGGCACTGCGCAGAAGGTGCGGGCTGGGGGCGCCGCGTTCCGGCTGAGTCGTAGCCCGGTTCACACCGGGTTCTCGCTCAGTCCACGCGTCGTGCGCCCTCCGTCAGCCGCTCGTGTTGGGTCAATCTGCTGAAGAGAGAGGCATCCGCGGGGGGCGACCAGCGCACCCCCGCGAACTTTCTGGCGGGACTCGGCAGGCTTTGGGGCCTACGGAGCTATTGGAAGGAGATTAGGGAGGGAAGGAGGAGGGAGTTTGACCACACGTCCTGTAAACGTAGCAAGGAGCGTGCCAATTCCCGCATCCCGTCAGTGCTGGCTTTCCTGGCTCAGCACGATTCTCAATATGAGATTCTGTGTCCACTCCGCGGCGTGCGCGCTGTGCGATCAACACCGTAACAGTTTGTATTTATAGATATTCTCACACGTTCGAGCGCCTCGTCTTCGATGTCTCAATTTGAGACGCTGGTTCGAGAGCTCGCGCGGTTATGGCGAACAGGCGTGGACCCCCACGAGGGCGGTGCGGTAGCCTCCGGGCCATGAAGCAACTGACCTGCGCCGTGATCCAGATGCGCTCTACCGAAGACATCGAGGCGAACCTCGCCGCCGCCGAGCGGTTCATCCGCGAGGCCGCGGACGCGGGGGCCGAGCTCTGCGCCCTGCCGGAGAACACGCCCTTCATGCGCACGTCCCTGGCGGCGCCCGCGCCGTCGCAGCCTCTCGACGGCCCGATCGTGGCCCGATTTCGTGCGCTGGCGAGCGAGCTGCGGCTGTGGCTGCTGGTGGGGAGCTACCAGGAGGCGGTGCCCGGCGACAGCCGATACCACAACACCAGCGTCGTCATCGACGGGACCGCGGACGGCGCGCCGGTGACCGCGGTCTATCGAAAGCTGCACCTCTTCGACATCGACGTCCCGGGCAGCGAGACTCAAAAGGAGTCCGACTGGATCGTGGCCGGCGACGCGTGCGTCGTCACGGAGATCCGCGGCGTCCCGACCGGGCTCTCGATCTGCTACGACCTGCGCTTCCCGCGCCTGTACCAGCGGCTGGTCGACGCGGGCGCCCGGGTCCTGACCGTGCCGGCGGCGTTCACCGAGTACACCGGCAAGGATCACTGGCTGCCGCTGCTTCGCGCGCGGGCGATCGAGACGCAGTGCTACGTCATCGCCCCCGGCCAGCACGGCTTTCCCGGCGGCAAGCGGCGCAGCTACGGAAAGAGCACCATCATCGACCCGTGGGGCACGCCGCTGTGCATCGCCGCGGACCGCCCGGGCTTCGCGCTGGCACGCCTCGATTTCGACTACCAGGACGAGGTGCGCCAGAACCTCCCCTGCCTCTCGCACCGCCACCCCAACGTCTGAACGACGGGGCTGGCGGCCGATTCCACACGTTGCCGAGGTTGTCATGGGTCATTCGCTCCGCATTCACCTGACGATTTCCATCGCCGCCGTCTGGCTCGCCGGGCCGCTCAGCGCCTGCAAGAGCGAGCGCCAGGTCAACGTCATCTGGCAGGCCGACGCCGCGGCGGAGAAGGCGGCGGCGGTGGCGACGGCCGAGGAGTCGGCGCGCGAGCAGCACGAGGCCCGGATAAAGGCGCGGGACAACCAGCCCGAGCCGGTGCTCGACCCGACGGAGCCGCGCGAGCAGTTCGACCTCGTGTGGCGCATGGGCAAGGACCGGCTGGGTTCGATCTACGCGGAGCGCGCCGAGATGATCGAGATGCTCAAGCGCATCAAGCTGGAGGAGAAGGCCGAGGCCGCAGTGGTCGAGCCGTGGATCCGCAAGCTGACGGAGTTCGGGATCGGGCGGGAGCCCGCGTCGATGGAGAAGGCACCGGCCGAGATCTGCAAGCTGATCAACGAGGTGCGGGAGCCCGCCGAGAAGCTGATCAACGACGGAATGGCCGAGATCGCGAAGGTGGACGAGCAGACGGTCGCGCTGGACTCCAAGGTCGACGCGGGCGGGACGGTCTACCAAAAGGAGTGGGACGCGGTGGATAAGGCCCGCCAGCGGTGGTCCGCGCCCGTGAAGGCCGGCAAGCAGTTGCTGCTCGTGGTGAGGTCGGTGCTCGAGGAGGCGGAGGTCCTGGCGGACCTGGGCCCGCGGCGCACGCAGCTCGCGTTGCGCGACTGCCTGACGCCCATCGCGGCCAAGCCGCTGAGCCTGGACCTGGCGCAGGAGCAGCTCGACAAGACCCTGGCGCGCACCAAGTGGTACCGGGACCTGCGCTGATCGCGGCCAGCGTGGGATAGTCCGCCCATGGCGCCCAACCGACTCGCGACCGAGACCTCTCCCTACCTGCGCCAGCACGCGGAAAACCCCGTGGACTGGTGGCCCTGGTGCGACGAGGCGCTGGCGCTGGCGCGGCGCAGCAACCGGTTGATCCTGCTGTCGGTTGGCTACTCGGCGTGCCATTGGTGCCACGTCATGGCGCACGAGTGCTTCGAGTCGCCTGCCATCGCCGCGCTGATGAATGAGCGCTACGTGTGCATCAAGGTGGACCGCGAGGAGCGGCCGGACGTGGACCAGGTCTACCAGACGGCGGTCCAGATCTTGCGCCAGGGCGGTGGCGGCTGGCCGCTGACCGTGTTCCTGAC
>CAZNZH010000560.1:0-4368 GCA_964577445.1 uncultured Myxococcales bacterium | reverse complement strand
GGACCTTGTGGCCAATAACGCGCTCGTGGCGCTGTACGAGTTCGAGAACGAGGAGTTCCTGTTTCCGGGCATCGACCACCGCGTGCGCTTCATCGTGATCACCGTCGCCCGAGCACGGCCGGCGGGCGAAGGAGCCGATCTCGCCTTCGCCAACCGAAACGTTCACGCGCTGGCGGATCCGGGCCGGCACTTTTCGCTGTCGCCGGACGACTTCGACACGCTCAACCCGAACACACGCACCTGCCCGACCTTCCGCTCCCGTCGTGATGCCGACATCAACCTCGCCATGTACCGGCGCGCCGGCATTCTGTGGCGCGAGGCCGACGGGGCGAAGGGAAATCCCTGGGGCCTGGGATTCATGGCCATGCTTCACATGGCCAATGACTCGGGCCTGTTCAGGACGCGCGCGCAGTTGGAGGCGGCGGGTCTTCGCCTGCAGGGCCTCGGACTCCGCCGCCGCCTCCCGCTTCGCCTGCTCGATGGCCTGCTGCATCGCGGCCTCAGCGCCCACGGCCTCGGTCGGGCCGCCGGAGGCCGCCGCCTCCACCATCGCGAGGTCCAGCGCCTGGGTCGACTCCATCTCGTGCATCGCCGGCGCCGGCGCCGCGGCCGCCTCGACCCGGATGATGAAGTCGCCGATGTAGATCTTGTCGGCCGGCGTGATGATCTCGGGCGCGGTGATGCGCCGCCCGTTCACATAGGTGCCGTTGGTCGACCGAAGATCGACGAGGACGACCTTGTCGTCCTTATCCACGAGGCGCGCGTGCCGCTTCGAGATGTTGTTGCGAGGGAGCATGATGTCGCTGCCCTTCGCGCGACCGACCGTAACCTCTTCTTCCTGAAACATCAGGCGGCGCTCCTCGCCGTCCTTCTCGCGAATGGTCACAGTCAGCATGGGGCCGGCGCTCCGTGGGGACGTTGCGGGCGGGGCGTGATTGTACCCGCCTGAGGCCGCCGCGCCCGAAAGCCACCCGACGGGGCCGTTAAGCCCACGTCAGGCCACGATTACGCGAGTTTTGTCCGATGTTTCGCCGCGACTGTCAACCGGACTGCCCAGTCTGGAACGCGCGGACCAAGGCGGCGGCCGCCTCTTTTGGAGCGGGAGCCAGGACAACGCCGCCGAGGCTGGCCACCGCGCGGGCTCCGGCGGGCCGCAGCGCTGCGCAGTTGTCGGCCGTCACGCCACCGAGGGCCACGATCGGCAAGCGCGCGGATCGCGCCAGCGCGCCGAAGCCCTCGAGGCCGAGCGGCGGCGAGGTCGCGACCTTGGACAGCGGCGCCCACACCGGCGCCAAAATCGCCCAATCCGCGCCGCCGGCGGCTGCCTGCGCGAGCCCCTGGGCGTCGTGGCAGGAGCGCCCGATCCAGAGGGTGGGGAAGGCGCGGCGGACGGTGGCGGCGTCGAGCCCGGCCTCCGGCAACTGCACGCCGTCCGCGCCCGCCGCCGACGCGAGGTCGGGGCGGCTCGAGACCACGAGGTGCGCGCCCTGCCCCGAGGTCAGCTCGCGCAAGGCCACCAGGCGCCGAAATCTCTCGAGATCACTGCTGCCGCCTCGCGAGGCGTCGCGATCGCGATCGAGGATCAGCACACGGCCTCGGGGCACCGCGCTGAGGATCTCGGCCACGCGCGCCACGAGCGAGGCGGCGCCGACCGCCGGCGCGTCGGCCACCACGACGACCGAGACGCTGGCCGGCAGCCGGCTCCGGTGGGCCGCGATCGCGTGGATCGCGCTGGGCCCGGGCGAGTCGACACCGCCGCCGTCGCCCACAGTCACACCAGCAGGCCGTCCGTCGGGCTGGACGCGGTGGCATAGCGGCGCTTCGGGATGCGCCCCGCGAGAAAGCCCTCGCGCCCCGCGTCGATCGCCAGGCGCATGGCGCGCGCCATCCGCACGGGCTCTCTCGCCTGGGCGATGGCGGTGTTCATCAGCACGGCGTCACAGCCCAGCTCCATCGCCCGCGCGGCGTCCGACGGCACGCCCACGCCCGCGTCCACGATGACGGGGATGGTGATCGCCTCGCAGATAAGCTGGATCTGAAGGGGGTTTTGCAGGCCCAGCCCCGACCCGATCGGCGCGCCCAGGGGCATCACGGCCGCGCAGCCGAGGTCCTCCAGGCGCCGGCACAGCACCAGGTCGTCAGACACGTAGGGCAGGACGATGAATCCCTCGGCGATCAGCACCTTCGCCGCCTCGAGCGTCGCGATGTTGTCCGGGTAGAGCGTCTTGTCGGGGTCGCCGATGACCTCGAGCTTCACGAGGTCGCCCATGCCGACCTCACGCCCCAGCATCGCCGTGCGGATGGCCTGCTGGGCGTCAAAGCAGCCGGCCGTATTGGGCAGCAGCGTGTAGCGGTCCAGATCCAGCGTGTTCCAAAACGAGTCCGGCGCGTCGCGGTCCAGGTTCACGCGCCGCACCGCCACCGTGACGATCTCCGCGCCGCTGGCGTCCAGCGCCGCAGCCGCCGTGCTGGGATCGGGGTACTTGCCGGTGCCGACCAAGAGCCGCGACTGGAACTCCCGCCCCCCGAGGACCAACGCTGCTTCGGTCATCTCAGGCTCCTCCGCCGACGAAGTGGACGATCTCGACCCGGTCGCCTCCGGCCAGGACGCGTGACCCGTGCTCGGCGCGGCGGACCAGGGCCTCGTTGACCTCGACGGCCACTCGCCGCTCGCCCAACCCGAGGTGCGCGAGCAACCCCGCCACCGTCAGCCCCTCCGAATCGACCGTCAGGGCCTCGCCGTTCACCATCAGTTCCATCGCGGCGCCCAATAGCACCTCGCTCGCGCGCTGTCACCGCTCGGGCGCGCCCGGCCGGCTA
Organism: uncultured Myxococcales bacterium; assembly: GCA_964577445.1. Classification (GTDB taxonomy): domain Bacteria; phylum Myxococcota_A; class UBA9042; order PHBI01; family JACKFB01; genus JACKFB01. The sequence continues at coordinate 1,548 of CAZNZH010000560.1, read as the reverse complement.
GGGAGCGCAAGCGGGCGTGTTGGATGGTATAGAAGGGTGAATCACCCCGTTTGAACCGAGCGCCGATGTTCGCCAGACCTGTCGCCCGTGCCCTGATCGTCGGCTTCGTCGTGTGCTCGTGCGCGCCGCGGGCCGCCGTTCAGCCCGAACCCGACCTGGGCCAGGTGGTGCTGGCTTGGGAGCGCGCCCTGGTCGAGGGCCGGCCTCGCGACGCGTTCGCGCTGCTCTCGCCGGACGCCCGCGATGGCCTCGACGAGGCCGGGTTCGTCTCGCTATATGAGCGCCGCCGCGACGCGCTGATCGCGCAGGCCCGGCAAGTAGCGCTCGCCGTCCGCGTGCAGCGCCCCGACGAGCGGGCCTGGGTCAGCGTCGGCGACGAATCCTACGAGGTCGTGATGACACGGGATGGCTGGCGCGTCGTCGGACCCGACGCGACAGATCCTGCCCGAGCCGCCCGTTGAACCCCTGGAGGCTGCGTCTGTAGCGGCCGACCCGAGGACGCGCTTGCGAATCTGCCCTGAATGCGAAGCCAGCACCGACGAGCGCGTCTGCCCGACCGACGGCGTTCGCACCGTGCCGCGCCTCGCCCACGACGTCGCGGCCGACCCGCAGATCGGCGCGGTCATCGCCACGCGCTACCGCATCGACGGGGTGCTCGGCGGCGGCGGGATGGGGACGGTCTACCGGGCGACGCAGCTCTCCGTCGATCGGCCGGTCGCCCTGAAGCTGCTGCGCCCGGAGATCGCGCGGGACCTGGCCGCGGCGGCGCGGTTTCAGCGCGAGGCCCGGGTCATCGCGGGGCTGACCCACCCGAACACCGTGGATCTCATCGACTTCGGGCAGCTCGACGACGACCGCCTCTACCTCGTCATGGAGCTGGTCGAGGGCCAACCCTTCGCCGACTTCATCGCCTGTTCGGCGCCGGTCGCGCCGGCCCGCGCCGGCCACCTCTTGCGCCAGCTCCTGGAGCCCCTGGCCGAGGCCCACGCGAAGGGCATCGTGCACCGGGATCTGAAGCCCGAGAACATCATCGTCGCCCGGGTCCCCGGCAAGCGCGACTTCTTGAAATTGCTCGATTTCGGCATCGCCCGGGTCGAAGGGCACGGCGAGGGAGCCCACGGCGCCCTGACCGGCGAAGGGATCGCCATCGGCTCGCCGCGCTACATGTCCCCGGAGCAGGCCCAGGGGCTCCCGGTCGGGCCGCCGTCGGACGTCTACGCCCTGGGGCTGCTGGCGTGGGAGCTGCTCACGGGGACTCGGCCCTTCGAAGCGTCCACGCCGCGTGGCTGGCTGATCGCCCACATCGCCCAGCCCCTGCCGGAGCTCGTGGTGAACGGGGCGGCCGTCGCCGAACCCTACCGTTCCCTGGTGCTGCGCTGCCTCGACAAGGACCCCGCGCGCCGATTTGCGGACGCCTCAGCCGTCCTCGACTGGCTGCGCGAGCGCGGCGCGCTGCCGCCCGGCCCCCACGTGGCCGAGTCGCCGCCCGACGCGCTGGCCACCGGGCAGGCGCCGATGCCCGACACCGACCGCCGCCGCCGAGCGCTG
>CAZNZH010000559.1:0-4369 GCA_964577445.1 uncultured Myxococcales bacterium | reverse complement strand
GACCCAGCGCTTGAAGAACATCGCCAGGGGGATAGGCGCGGACGCTCAGATCCTCGGCGGCGTGCGCGCGCTCGGCGCGGCCCGCGGTGAGCAGGATGAAGCCTTGGACCGATTCCTCGGCGAGCTGGGCGAGCACCTCCTCGCCCACGTCGTCACCTTCGCCAACGGCTACCACGCCCAGGAGACGCTGCACGCCGTCCGCGACCAGCACACCGTGACCTCCGCGCGGGTCGCCATGCTGACCGAGCTCCTCATCGAGCTGGGCCTGAACCCGAACGAGATCTGAGCCGCGCCTGCGCCACGCCGCCGCGTGGGTGTTCGTGTCGCCGGGCCGCCGCCCCGCTGGACGGTCAGGCCGCGTCGTCGGGTCGCAGCTCGCGGAGCGCAGCGCAGGCCCGCCGGTGCGCCTCGGGCAGGGTCGCCGCCGCCTCGCGGACCTCCCGCCCGACGCCGCGCCGCGCTCCATCTTCGATGATGACGCACGCGGCGTGGACACGGAGGGCGCCGACATTGCCCGCCATGGACTTCAGCGAGTGGGCCGCGGCCTCGGCGGCGGCCCCGTCCTCGGTCGCCACCGCGTCCAGGGTCGCGTCGAGCCGCGTGACGGCTTCGCGGGTGTACAGGTCGATGATGCGCCGCAGCAATTTCGTGCCACCGATCCGCGTCAACCGCGCTATGGCCAAGGGATCGATCTCTTCCAGAGTGTCCCCGACCTCTTCGCCTGCGCTGGATGTACCCATGGCGACACCTCCACCCCCCATATTGCCTCGCAATGCCGCGGATCGCCAGCCCCGTGGGTCCACATACACGCCCATTTCCTGGCGGGCTGTCCCGCGGCCCCTTAGGCTCGGCCCGTTGGGGCGACTGGCCGTTGGGACGGCTGAAGGAGCGACGACCGATGCATGACCTGCGTACCGAAGGCGAAGCCCGGGTGGCCATCCCCACCGAGGTGGCGCTCTTCCCGCTGCCCGACCATGTGCTCCTGCCCGGCGTCGTCACGCCGTACCGCGTCTTCGAGCCGCGCTACCGCACCTTGGTCGAGGAGCTGATGGACGCGCCCGAGCACGAGCGTTGGATCGCGGTGCCACGGCTCGCCGCCGGCTGGAAACGCGACTACCACGCGAACCCCGCGCTCTGTGAGCTCGCCACGGTGGGCCGTGTCACGTCGTGCGACGCGCTGGCCGGCGGCCACTACCTGATCTCGGTCGAGGGCGAGGCGCGCTGCCGGCTCTCGGAGCGCCCCTCCGACCGGCCCTACCGCGTCGCGCGCGTCGAGGCGCTGGCGGATCTCCCGAGCGGGGTCAGCCCGGGCGAGCTCAACGGTCGCTGGGACGCGATCGTCGAGGCGGTCTACGCCCTGACGCAGCTACTGGGCAGCGCGGTGTCGGATCTCGCGTCGGCCGCGGCGGTCGCCGATCGCGACGCGTTGATGAGCTTTCGGCTGGCCGGCGCTGCGGTGGACGCGGCCGACGATCGCCAGGAGATCCTCGAGGAGCGGCAGATCGAGCAGCGCCTCGACCGGGTGCTGGACGCGCTCGCGGGCCTGGTGGCCCTCGCCAGCCGCCACGTGGGCGCCCGGGCCAACGCCTGAGGCCGCCGGGTCCGCCGCCCTCCGCGGTCAGTCGCGCTGCAGCCACTCCTTATAAGCGTCCAAGCCGAAGGGCCGCCCGAGGAAGGGCACGACCAGATCGGCCGCGTCCCGTGACCCGCCGGGCTCCAAGATGGCCTCGCGGTAGGCCCGCGCCACCTCGCGATCGAGGAGCCCGGCCTTGGCGAAGCGCGTGAACAGGTCCTTCGCGATGACGAGCGACCACTGGTAGGTGTAGTACATCGAGCTGTAGCCGATCAGATGCCCGAAGTTCGCGTAAACCTTGGCTTCTTCAAGGCGTGGATAGGGACTGTACTCGGTATGGATCCGGTCGGTGAAGGCCTCGATGTCGAGGCTCTTCGGGTCCTGGATGTGCAGGAAGTACGAGTAGGCCGCGTAGAAGACCTGGCGCATCACGGCGACGCCCTTGCCGAACTCCTCGGCTCCACGCATCGCCGCGACCAGCTCGGCGCTGATGGGCTCGCCGGTGTCGATGTGGCGCGCGAAGCGCTGGAGCACCCCCGCGTCCCACGCCCACTCCTCGAGGATCTGGCTCGGCGCCTCGACGAAATCCCACTCGACGTTGATGCCCGCCAGGGTCACCCAGGGGCTCTTCTGGGCCAGCAGGTGGTGAATCAGGTGACCGAACTCGTGAAAGAAGGTCACCACGTCCCCGTGCTCCATCAGCGCCTTGCCGTCGCCGGTCGCCGGGTCAGGGAAATTGCACACCAGCGCCGCCAGCGGCGTCGGGCCGCCCTCGAGCCCCGTCTGGACAGGGAACATCGCGGCGTGCTTGTACTTGCCGTCGCGCGGGTGCATGTCGAGGTAGAAGCCGCCGAGATCCTGCTCGCCCGACCACACGCGGTAGGCCCGCACCGAGGGGTGCCACACCGGGGCCGTCGGGTCGGGCTCAAAGCGCAGCCCGAAGAGCTCGGAGTAGAGGTCCAAGATCCCCTGGCGCACGCGCGGGTAGGAGAAGTACGGCCGCACCTCGCGGGAGTCAAAGCCGTACTTGTGCTCGCGCACTTTGCCCACGTAGTAGAAGCGGTCCCAGACCTCGATGGCCTTGGCCTTCTTGTCGTCCTTGCGTTTGCGCGCCAACAGGACCGCCAGGTCCTTCGTGGCACGAGGCCGCGCCAGCTCCGCCACCTGCTTGAGGAAGCGCTCGATGGTCTGCGTGTCCCGGGCCATCTTGTCTTCGACGTTGTAGGTCGCCCAGTTCGGGTAGCCCAAAAGCCCCGCGTACTCCGCGCGCAGCGCCAGCAGCTTCACCAGCAGCTCGGTGTTGGCCGGCCAGCCGCGCTGCATGTAGGTGAGGTAGAGCTTGCGCCGCAGGTCGCCCGAATCCGCATAGGTCTGGACAGGGAAAAAATCCGGGTAGTCCGTGGAGATGTGGATCCGCCCGTCTTCGCCGGCCGTGTGCGCCGCGATGTAGTCCGCGGGCAGGCCCGACAGCTCCGAGGCGTCCCCGACGCTGACGTCGCGCACGTCGTCGCGCACATTCTTCTGGTAGTCCTGGCCCAGGCGGACCATCTCCTCGTGGATCTCGGCCAGCCGCTTGCGGGTCGCGTCGTCGCGGTCGACGCCAGCGCGTCGGAAATCGCGCAGCAGGTGCTCGGCGAAGCGCTTGCTCTGAGCGGCGAGCGGCCCCAGGTCGACGGCCGCGACCGCGTCGTAGAGGCCGCGATCCAGGTTCACGTCGTTCTGAAAGCGGGACAGATCCTCCTGACAGGTCTGCGCGGCCTGGCGCACGGCCGCGTCGGGGTGCACGCTGAACATCAGGCCGGCCCAGCCCGACGCCATGTCCATGGCGCGCAGCATCATGTTGAACGGCACCAGCGTGCCCGCCTCCGTGCGCGCCGCCCTGCCGGCGCTGGTGATCGCTTCACGCAGGTGCTGCGCCTCCGCCAGCGCTTCACCGCACTCGCTCGTGAGGTGCAGAGCGCTCGCCCAGACGGGCCCCGTGGTCGAACCGGCTGACGCATCGAGTTTCGTGTTCAAAGGTGCATCCTCGGCGTGGGTGGGGGCGTCCGCCCGAGGCCGCGCGTGCGCGCAGGCGGCCTCGAGCGCGCTCGTTGCGATCGCGACGATGATCAGAGAGCGGCGCATCGCGGACCTCCGTGCCCGGCGGGCCCCCGGTTCTACCGGCCGCCAAGCTGCGCCACAAGGCCGATCCGCGCCGGGCTGGTAAAGGCCGCTTCACCTCTGAGATACTGGGCCCGGACTGACCGGAGCGCCGCGTGGGTAATATCCAGCTCGCCGGGCCTGCGTCCGAGTCCCCGTTCCGGCGCATGGCCATGGGAGCGTGGGATCGGCCCGGGGACCCTACCATCTACGGGTTCCTCGACATCGACACGCGCGCTGGGCAGCGACGCGTCGACGCGCTGCGTGCCGAGGGTGAGTCGGTGACGTGGACTCACATGGTGGCGCGGGCGGCCGCGTTGACGCTCCGCCGGTACCCGGACGCCAACGTGGTGGCGCGCATGGGGCGGATGCATCGGCGGGCGAACGTCGACGTGTTCTTGCAGGTCGCGGTGCCGCGCGGGGATGGGGAGGTCGGCACGGCGGATCTTTCGGGGGTGAAGATCGAGAAGGCCGACGGGAAGACGTTGGCCGTCCTCGCCGCGGAGCTTCGCGAGCGGGCCGAGCGGGTGCGGCGCGACGAAGACCCAGAGCTGGCGCGCTCCTAGCGCGGGCTCGCTCGGGTGCCGCGCCTTCTGATGAGGGCGGTGCTGCGTTTTCTCACGATGCTGCAGATGCAGCTCAACCTGGACCTGCGCT
>CAZNZH010000558.1:0-4371 GCA_964577445.1 uncultured Myxococcales bacterium | reverse complement strand
GCTCCCGAAAGCGTAGAGGTGCGTCCGCCCGGTGAGTCCGAACGGCGCGGCGGTCAGTAGAGCCTTTTCCGCTTCGAAGATGGCGGAATATTCAACATTTCCCGATACTTAGCGACTGTTCGTCGCGCGATTTCCATTCCCTCCTCAGCCAACATCTCGCAGAGAGCCTGGTCCGAAAGCGGCTTACCCGACTCCTCCTGCCCGACGAGCTTCTTGATGCGCTGTTTGACGCTCTCGGAGGCGACGTCCGGCCCCGAGCTCGTCGTAATGCGCGAGTTGAAGAAGTACTTGAGCTCAAAAATCCCTTGCGGGGTGTGGACGTACTTGTTCGTTGTCACGCGGCTGATGGTCGACTCGTGCATGCCTATATCGTCCGCGACGTCGCGAAGGATGAGTGGACGAAGGAACTCCACCCCACGGTCGAGGAATTCCCGCTGAAAGCGCACAATCGACTCGGTGACCTTGCGGATCGTGCCCTGGCGCTGATGGATCGAGCGAATCAGCCACACGGCACTCCGGAACTTCTCTTGGATGAAGTCCTTCGTCTTGGCGTCGGCGTTGCCGCCCTTGATCTGGCTCTCGTAGAAGGTCGAGATCCGCAGCTTGGGCATCCCGTCTTCGTTGAGCTGCACGATGTACTCCTCGCCGACCTTCACCACATACACGTCCGGCGTGATGTAGTGGGTGGTCTCCTCGGCGAAGTTGCGCCCCGGCTTCGGCTCCAGCGTCCCGATGATGTCCATCGCGTCGCGCAGGTCGTCGGAGTCGATCCCCAGATCCTTCAGGATCGGCGCGACGTTCCGCTTCTCGATGTTGTCGAGGTGGCGGTCGAGGATCGCCAAGACGATGTCCTCGTCCGGGAAGTAATGCCGCGCCTGAATCAGCAGACACTCGCGCAGATCTCGGGCGCCCACGCCGATGGGGTCGAACTCCTGGATGACCTCGAGGACCGCCTCGGCCTCGTCGAGCTCCAGCCCCTCTTCCTCAGCGATATCGGCCAGCAGCGCGCCGTTGAAGCGCCCGATGCCGTCGATGTTGCCGATGATCCGCTCGGCGACCCGGTACTCGCCCGCCGTGAACTGCGTCACGCCGAGCTGCCACGTCAGGTGGTCGTCCAGCGAGCTCTGCCCGGCGACGGTCTGCTCCAGCGTCGGCAGGTCGTCGTCGCCGTAGCGCACGCCGCTCCCGCCCGGCGAGTAGCTGTACTGGTTGTAGTTCTCGACGAAGGACTCCCAGTCGCGGTTGGCCGGGTCGATCACGTCGACATTGTCGGGCGTCGCGCGCTCCATCTCGGCGCTGCTCTCGCGCACGCCCTCGATCTGCGCTTCGGCTTGCCGCTCGGCCTTCGATGGCTCGCTTCGCTCACCGTCCAGCCCCGAGTCTTCGAGCACGGGGTTCTCGATGAGCTCCTTTTGGATCGTCTCGAACAGCTCAGGCCGGGAGAGCTGGAGCAGCCGGATGGCCTGCTGCAACTGGGGGGTCATCACCAGTTGCTGGGTCATCTTCAGGTACTGCTTGAGCTCCATTCAACCTCCTGACTGCGCGCTGCCCGAAGAGGCTCCGGCTTCGAACCGGGGCAGCGCTGGTTTGATCGCGGCGTCGCGCTGGGCAGCGCAACCTTGGTTGATGATAACACTGCCTCCGAGCACCGCCAAGGGGGCCGAGCACATCGTTGGTACGTTTATTGCTAGCGATCTCCTCAAGGTGCGTTGAACGCTTTCGTACAAGCGTGCTAGACTCTTGCACCGCGCGACTCCCACCCCCCCTTGGAGCCCCCATGCGCACCCTGCCCCGATGCCTCACGTTGGCTGGCCTCCTCGCCTTGACCCTGGCCGCCGCCCTCGCGCCGCTGGCCTGTGGCGGCGAGGACGCGGAGCCCGTCGTGGACGCCGCGCCCGATGCCACCGCCGACGCCAGCGGCGACCTGGGCGGCCAGGACGCCAACCCAGACGCCCCGGGCGACGCGGCCGGGCCCGACGCCGAGGTCTTCGTGCCGCCGCTCGAGAAGATCTCGAAGATCGCCTTCAAGCTCGACGGGATCCCCAACAGCTTCGATCTCGGCGCAGGCGCGGACTACATCCCGGGCGACTCGCTCTTGAAGGTCAGCGCCGGCAAGGGCACCCGCACGATCGAGATCGGCTTCGCCCCCATCGATCCCTTCGTCGTCGACAGCTTCAGCGACACCGACGCCACCGGCGTGACCGTCACCATCTGCTACTACGACGGCGTGACGCCCCAGCCCAAGGCGCCCAACTGCCCCGAGGGCTTCAGCCACTCCTCGACGCTCTACAAGGCCGCGCTCACCGAGAACGACGACGGCGACGAGGGGGGCCGCGTCGTCGGCACCTTCGAGGCCACCCTGGAGGACGCCCAGGGCGCGACCACCTCGCTGACCGAGGGCACCTTCGACGTGCAGCACAAGTGAGGGACCCCATGCCGACAACCGCTCGTCCCCTGCGCAGAGCTTAGGTGGCCGTGGCAACCGCGGCCAGGCAGCTCCTGGTGAATTGCCGCGCGGAGCAGCGCCGGGTCGCGCTCATCGAAGGCGGCATCACGCGCGAGCTCTACTTCGAGCGGACCGACGATCGCCGGCTGACCGGCAACATCTATAAGGGCCGCGTGGTCCGCGTGTTGCCCGGGATGCAGTCGGCGTTTTTGGAGCTGGGCCTCAACCGCACGGCGTTTCTGCACGTCACCGACGCCTACCCGGAGGCCGCGCGGAGCGACGACGGCGAACCCCAAGGGCCGGTGACCCACCCGCCGATCAACCAGATCCTGCGCGAAGGCCAGGAGCTGCTGGTCCAGATCGCCAAGGAGCCGCTTGGCCAAAAGGGCGCTCGGGTCACCACGCACCTGAGCCTGCCGGGGCGAAACGTCGTGCTGCGGCCCGGCGCCAGCCAGATCGGCGTGTCGCGCCGCATCGCCGACGCCGCCGAGCGCGCGCGGCTCCATGAGATGGCCGCGCGCCTGTGCCCGCCCGACGTCGGGCTCATCGTGCGCACGGTCGCCGAGGGCGTCGACGACGCCGAGCTCGAGCGCGACATCGCGTTTCTGCTCGCCCTGTGGCGCGACATCGAGAGGCGGGTCCCCTCGGCCCCGATCCCGTCGATGGTGCATGAAGATCTCGACATCACGCTCCGCTGCGTCCGCGATCTGCTGGACCGCGGCATGCACCGCGTGCTGGTCGACGACCCGGTCGAGGCCCAGCGCGTGCTGGACTTCATCTCCCGCTTCGTGCCCGACTTCGAGGGCACCATCGAGACCTGGCCGGGCCCCGATCCACTGTTCGAGCGCTTCGGTCTCGAGTGGGAGATCGGCCGCGCTGTGCGCCGCAAGGTCTGGCTCAAGTCGGGCGGCTTCATCGCCATCGACCACACCGAGGCGCTGACCGCCGTCGACGTGAACAGCGGGCGAAACGTCGGCAAGACCAGCTTCGACGAGACGATCCTCGAGACCAACCTCGAGGCGACCAAGGAGATCGCCTACCAGCTACGGCTGCGCGACATCGGCGGCCTCATCGTCATCGACTTCATCGACATGGCTCATGAGGCCCACCGCGTGCGCGTCCAAGAGAGCCTGACCGAAGCGCTCCACGACGACCGCGCGCGCACCCGGGTGCTGCCGATGAGCGCCTTCGGGCTGATCGAGATGACGCGCAAACGCGCCCGCGAGTCCATCGTCCAAGGGCTGACGGAGCCCTGCTTTTACTGCGAGGGCCGCGGTCATCTGCGCTCGATGCAGGTCATCATCGACAGCATCGTCAGCCGGCTGCGCCAGCTCGTCGTCAGCGGCGCCCGGGGCACCCTGACCATCGTCGCGCACCCGCGGGTCATCGAGGGGCTGGTCGAAGAGGCCCAGACCACCATCAGCCAGCTCGAGCGGCAGTACGACCTCCAGATCCAGATGTCGCCGAGCGAATCGCAGCACTACGAGGCCATCGAGATCACGTAGCGCGGCTCAGGGCGCCGGTCGGCGGCTCAGGGGCCGTGGGGTGAACCACGGAGGCGCTGGGACACGGAGCGGGCGCGGAGGTCTCCTGGGGGAGTGCGCCTCGTGACTGCGTCGCGCGGCTGCGCGGTCCTCGGGCGCGTCAGTCCTTCGGCAAGAAGGCGTCGAGGCGCTCCCAGGCCGCGTGGATCTTCATGGTGCGCTCGGTGGCGCGGCGCTCGGCCTCGCCGTCGTCTTGGTGCTTGTCGGGGTGGTGCGCGTGCAACAGCCGCTTGTAGGCCGCGCGCGCCTCGGTGCGGCTGGCGCCCAGGGGCAGGCTGAGCGCGGCGTAGGCCTCGCGGACGTCGCGGGGCCAGCGGCCGCCGGTGGGCGCGTCGCCCGGGCCGCTGCCGGCTCGGGCTTGAGCTGGGCCGGGCTCGATCT
>CAZNZH010000557.1:2593-4373 GCA_964577445.1 uncultured Myxococcales bacterium | reverse complement strand
GTCGAGTTCGGCCCGGTGTCGGGCACGCAGGGATGGACGGAGTTCGCGCTGCGGTCGCAGGGTCACTGATGCTCGCGGTGGTGTTGGCAGCCTGTTCGAGCCCAGGCGGTGGCGGCGGCGGGATCTTCTTTCCTCCAGGCGACAGCGGCGGGATCGGCGATCTGGGTGGCGGCGATGTGGCCGGCCGGGGCGAGGACGTCGTGGTGCCGAGTCGGGACGGGACGACCGCGAACGATCGCGGGACCGAGTTCGACCGGGGCGAGCCCGACACGAACCCTGATGGCGCCTCGAACCCCGACGACATCGGAGACGGGACCTGCGTCGCCGGACAGACGCGCTGTAACGGATCGAGCATCGAGGTGTGCGCGCCGGGCGGGCTGAGCTGGAACTTCATCGCGAGCTGCGGCGGCGGGCAGACCTGCTCCGGCGGGGCCTGCTGCTGGCCGAGCTGCGAAGGGCGCAACTGCGGGCCTGACGGCTGCGGCGGATCCTGCGGGACGTGCAGCGTAGGCTACGCTTGCGAGCAGGGCTTCTGCGCTTGCAAGGGTTCGTGCGCCGGCAAGGACTGCGGCGACGACGGCTGCGGCAATAGCTGCGGCGAGTGCGACGACAACGAGATCTGCAAGGGGACGGCGTGCGTGTGCCAGCCCGACTGCTTCGACGTGGCGTGCGGCCCGGACGGCTGCGGCGGGTCCTGTGGGACCTGCGGGGCCGGGCAGTCCTGCGACAGCGGCCAGTGCGTGTGCGTGCCGGACTGTGAGGGCAAGGAGTGCGGTTCCAACGGGTGCGGCGGGAGCTGCGGGGCCTGCTCGACCGGCAAGGCGTGCACGTCAGCCGGCGCGTGCGTCACGCCCTCGGTGTGCGGCAACGGCAAGTGCGAGGCCGACGAGACCGAGGCGGGCTGCCCGGCGGACTGCACGGTCCCGAAGTGCACCGCGAACCAGTGCGGCGGCAAGGGGACCGGCGAGTGCTACTGCGACGGCACCTGCAAGGCCAGCGGCGATTGCTGCGCAAACGTGTGCGACGTGTGCCCGTCGCTGAATGGCTGCGCCCCTCCCTGCGAGCCGAAGTGCGCCGGCAAGGCCTGCGGTGACAACGGCTGCGGCGGCTCCTGCGGGACCTGCCCGGTCGGGCAGTCCTGCAAGGCGACCGGGGCCTGCGGCCCGTGTACGCCGAGCTGCGGCGGCAAGGTGTGCGGCGACAACGGCTGCGGCGGCTCGTGCGGGAGCTGCCCGGCCGACAAGGTGTGCAACGCCGGCGCGTGCACCGACTCGGTGGATTGCCTGTCCCACTGCACGGCCAACTGCTCGGATCCCACGTCATGCGTGGTCGGGTGCCTCTTCGCGGGCGGAAATCCGTTGACTCAGAAGCAGCTCGACTGCCTCGCCAAGACGCCCTGCGACTTCCTGGGCTGCCTCGTGCCCTTGCCCTAGGGCGCCGCCTCGAAGGTCATATGCAGCACGTCCGCGCGGTCGAGCGCGCGGACGGCGGCGACCCAGGCCGGGTACTCGGCGGGGGCGACCGTGCCCAAGTCCAAGCGGAGCTCCTTGGCGATGAGCAGCCGCGCGCCCTCGACGCGCACGGTGCGCCGGTAGCTCACCAGCGGGCCGTCGATGGCGAGGGTCCGGGGCGGGTCGCGCACGGTCATCCCCGGCGGCATCACGACGCTGACGCTGACGTGCAGGTCGGAGGCGCGCGGGATGAAGAGCGGGGTCTTGCGCTCGGGCAGCTTCACCGTGGCGGCGGCGAGGCCCTCCGGGCTCAGGCCCATGGTCAGGCT
>CAZNZH010000557.1:0-2583 GCA_964577445.1 uncultured Myxococcales bacterium | reverse complement strand
CCGCTGGCGGTCCACGACAGGCCCAGCGGCACGCCGCGGGTGCGCAGCTCGCTGGTGTCGACCCGGTCCACGCTCACGCCGGGGAAGCTCTGCCGCACCACCCCGGCCAGCCCGCGCTCCCGCGCTTCGGGGAGCAGGTCCGCCAGCACGTGGCGCCACCCCATCGCGTAGAGGCCCGTCAGGCGCTCGTCGCCGCGGACCGTGAAGGCGCCGTCGGCGGCGAGCTGTAGCACCACGTCGATGCGGTGCTGGCCGCCCTCGGTGGGGAGCGCGGGCGTGCGCGCCAGCTCCGACGCGCTGGCCGTCAGCACCATGACCTCGACGCCCTGAACCAGCGGCGGGATGTAGCCAAAGGGGACGAAGGGATCGCTGGGGTCCAGCCAGATCTCCTCGCCGGCCACCCGCCCGCGCACCAGCGGGTAGACCCAATCATCCGCGTCGGCGAGCGTCGCTTTTTCGTCGACGGCACCTCGCGATTTTGGACGCGCCAGGGCCAGCTCGCAGTCGAGCTCGGCCTCCCGGCACAGGGCGGTCAGCAAGACGGCCCGCTCGCCCGCGCGGCTGGTGGCGATCCACGAGGCGCTCTGCTGCCACACGCCGCCCTCACCGCCTTGGATGGTGTCCAGGGTCAGCGCGTAGAGCGCGCGGAGCCGGTCCTCGGTCGACGCGCCGTCGCCGGCCGAGGAGAGCGCCTCTCGGGCGAGCTCGGCCAGGGGCGGCGTGGGCGTCAACAGCGTGCGGGCCCGGTCGGCGCGCGCCAGGCGGAGATCGCGGAGATCGTCGCCCCAGCCGATGGCGACGGACGCGACGCGGCGGTCCGGCCGCGGGTCCAGAGGCTCGGCGATCACCCGCTCGCGGTCGGTCATCGCGAAGATCAGCGTGCCCGCATCTGGCTTTTCGGGCGGCGGCACCCCGGGCGACGCGTCGAAGCGCAGGGCGAGGGCCGGGTCGGCGCGGACGATGAGGCGCGCCACGCGCACCGAGGCGTCGTGGCTCTCAAACGCGAAGTCGGCGATGCGCCCGGCGGCCGATCGCGACGCCGGCGGCGCGCTCACGGTCACCCACGCCACCTCCCCGAAGGCGCCCGGCTCGAGCGCGGTCAGGCTGACGGCGCCGGTCTCCGCGAGGTCCTCGGGCTCGATGGGCTGAAGCCCACCGTCGGGCGTGGGCTTCCACGTGCGAGCCGTCAGGATCTCAGCACCCTCGGGCAGCCCCACCTCGCCCCAGCGATCCGCCGCCCCCTCCTCGATGATGCGAAAGAGCAGGTACTCGCGCTCGACCACGGTGCCGTCGGGCAGGATGCGCACGTGCCGCTCGGACAGCAGCACCTCGACCGGCGCGTCGGCCCACACCCCGCCGCGATGCGCTGCCAGGGCGAGGGCGAGGCCGTCGGGGAGCGGCAGGCCCAGGTCGCCCGCGGGGTCGAGCCAAGGGCGCCGCAGGTCGGGGCTGATGTTCGGCGCGCTGCGGAGCGCGGCCGCGGCCTCGTCGGCCAGAGGCGTCAGACCGCCGACCACCGCGGCGCGGCGCAACTGTAGCAGCAGCTCCTCGGCCCCGGCGCGCTCTTCGAGGCCGGCGCGGGCGATGCGTGCCGCGGCCCCGCCGTCGCCCGCGCGCCACGCCAGCTCTGAGCGAGCCACCTGTATGCGCGCGCGCTCCGGGCCGGGGGATGCGCTCGCGAGGGCCGCGTCCAGGCGGGCGCGCGCAGCGCTCGGGTCGCCCCGCTCGAGCTCCAGCGTCGCGAGGCGGGGCGCGAGGGCGGGGCAATGGGGGAGCTTGGCCGGCAGGCGGGCGCCGCCATGGCGCAGGCGGTCCCAGCGCAGATCGAGGACGGCTTCGAGCAGTCGGCACGAGGTCGGCGCCCGCTCGAACGCGGCCTCGGCTCGCGCCGCGGCGCTCTGGGTCGCCCCGCGCTCCTGCTCGAGGGCGAGGAGCCGCTGCTCACGGAGCGGCGACGAGGGCAGCGCCTCGGCCAGCGCGCGGGCCTCGACCTCCTCCCCCGCGCTCGCCAGGACGGCCGCGAGGGAGGCGCGGGCGGCGGCGTGGTCGGCCAGCGCCGCACAGGCCGCCTCCAAGAGCCGCCGGGCGCGCGACGACGAGAGGGCCGAGGGCCTCGTGGGATCGACGAACTCTTGCCGGACCAGGGACGACACGGCCACGCCGCGGGCGTCCGAGTCCAGCGCCGCGGCCGCCGCGGCGGCACGGACCGCGTCACCGTCAAAGAGCGCCGCGTCCAGCTCGGCCACGCGGCCGACCAAGGACGGCGGGGGGGACTCGAGCGCGCCGGGCGCCGCCGGCCTGACGGCGGCTCGCAGGGTCGGCGCCGCGGCGCGGGAGCTCACCTGCAGCTCGAGATCGCGCTCCGGGCCCGCCACGAGCTCGAGCAGCACGCGCCCTGGGGCCAGCGAGCCCAGGCGGTCGATGACGGCGATCCGCTGGCCGCGGTCGAAGACGGAGACCGCCGGCTCGCCGACGAGCTCGAGCAGCAGCGGCTTCCTCGACGCGACGATCGGGACCGCGGCGGCGTAGAGCCCCGGCCCCTCCTCGGCGAACGCGATGGTCCCGTCGGGCGTCTCGAGCCCC
>CAZNZH010000556.1:0-4377 GCA_964577445.1 uncultured Myxococcales bacterium | reverse complement strand
CCCGGCCCGTGGTACGAGGTCATCGGCGAGCACCTCGAGGCCGGCGGCCGCCCCGAGCGCGCGGCCCAGCAGTTTCTGCTCGCCGCCGAGTCCGCCCGCGAGGGGTACGGCGCCGAGCGGGCCATGGGCTTTTTCCACCGCGCCCTCGCCCTGGTCGACACCGACCGACTCGACCTGCTGGTGCCTATCCTGCGCGGCCTGGGTGAGCTGTCGCTGGGCACCGGCGATCTCGTCCAGAGCCGGCGCGTCTTCAGCGCGATGCTCGAGGCCAGCCTCGTCATCGCCGATCGCCCGACCGGCGCCTACGCGTGGCTGATGCTGGGCAAGAGCCACCGCCGCTTGGGCGAGCTGCGCCGCGCGACCCTGTGTTTTCGTCACGCCGAGCACCTCTACCGCGAGCTGGGCGACGTCGGCGGCGTCGCCGCGGTCCTCGACCAGACCGCCAAGGTCGTCTGGACCACCGGCTCGACGGGCGCCTTCGACGACGCGCTCCGCTACTTCGAGCAGGCGCTGGTGCTCAGGCGCCGCCTCGGCGTCCCGGCCGACATCGCTCAGAGCCTCACCGGCCTCGCCGCGGCCCAGCACCACTGCGGGCAGACCGACGCGGCCGAGCGAGGCTTTCGCGAGGCGCTGGCGCTGCACCGCGAGTCCGGCGACCGCCCCGGCGAGGCCAAGGCCTTGTCGGGGCTGGGCCGCGTCTTGCACGGCACCGGCCGCCGCGAGGCTGGGCTCGACGCGTGGCACGAAGCCCTCGAGATCGCCCAGGCCTCCGGGGACCGCGACGTGCTGGTGGACCTGCTGCTCCAGCTCGGCGAGTCCTCGCTCCAAGCGGGCGAGCACGATCTCTCGGCGCGCTGCCTGTCCGAGGCCCTGGCGACCGCGACCGAGATGGGCGACCAGCGCGCCGCCGCCGAGATCCACACCGCCCGGGGCGCGCTGGCCATCGCCCGGGCCGACGTGCCCGCCGCGGTACAGGCGGTCGACGCCGCCATCGCCATCGCCCAAGATCTCGGGATGCGCCCGGCGCTGGGCCGCGCGCTGCGAGCCCGCGCCGAGGTCCTCGGCCACCAGATCTTCGTCGACGAGTCCGGCGACGACATCCTGGGTCAGAAGGCGTGTCAGTGCTTCGAGGGGGCCCTGGGCATCTTCGAGGAGGTCGGCGACCAGCTCGAGGTCGACAAGACCCTCAGCGCGTATCTGCGTTTTTTGACCGAGCGCGGCGACGAAGAGGCGGTGCGAGACGTCCGCGAGCGGGCCGCCGAGGCCGCCCAGCGCCGCCACGTCGCGCTGCCCTGACGCGGCGCGACGTGGCGGCCTCGGTGCTCCCTACGCCAGGATGTGGCGCGAGATGATCAGCCGCTGGATCTGCGAGGTCCCCTCGTAGATCTGGAAGATCTTCGCGTCGCGCATCAGCTTCTCGACGGGGTACTCGGTGTTGAAGCCGTAGCCGCCGAAGACCTGCACCGCGTCGGTCGCGATGCGCATGGCCTCGTCGGCCGCGAAGCACTTCGCCATCGCCGCCTGAAGCGAGTTGCGCTGCCCCTGGTCGATGAGCCAGGCGGCCTGCCACGACAGAAGCCGCCCCGCCTCGATGGCCTTGGCCATGTCGGCGATCATGAACGAGATGGCCTGAAAGCTCGCGATGGGCTGCCCGAAGGCCTTGCGCTCCTTGGCGTAGGTGATGGCCTCGTCCATCGCGCGCCGCGCCACGCCGACCGCCATGCTGGCGACCTCGGGCCGCGTGTGGTCGAAGGCCGCCATGGCGACCTTGAAGCCCTGACCCTCGCCACCGACGATGTTGCCCGCCGGCACCTCGACGTCCTCAAAGCTCAGCCCGCGCGTGTCCGAGGCGCGCTGCCCCATGTTCTTCTCTTTCTTGCCGACGGTGAGGCCCGGCGAGTTCCGCGGCACCACGAAGCCGGTCATCCCGCGATGGCCCTGGCTCGGGTCCGTCGACGCCAGCACGAAGAACCAGTCGGCCTTGGCGGCGTTGGTTATCCACATCTTCTGGCCGTTGAGGACCCAGGTGTCGCCGCGCTTTTTGGCCGTCGTCTTGATCCCGGCGACGTCCGAACCCGCGCCCGGCTCGGTCACCGCGTAGGAGGCCATCTGAAACTCCTCGGTCATCGGCCCGAGGATGCGCTTTTTCAGGTCCTCGCTGCCCGCGACGATGACCGGCGCCTCGGCGAGGTTATTGGCCTCCATCGCCGTCCCGATCCCCGAGCAGCCGTAGCCGGTCTCCTCGACCAGCAGCACGCCCTCAAACGTCCCCAAACCCAAGCCGCCGTATGCCTCGGGGATGTGCAAGTTCATCAGCCCGGTCTCCCAAGCCTTCTTGCAGATCTCGGTCGGGAACTCCCCGGTCTGATCGTGATGCTCAGCCCGCGGCATGATCTCGCGACGCGTAAACTCACGCGCCAGCTCGCGCAACCCCAACTGATCCTCGGAAAGATTGAAATCGACCATGACGTGCTCCGTGTCGCGAAAAGGCGACGGTTGGTTACCACGCCAGCGGGCCGCCCCGGAAGGGGGTATCGGCGACGAGGCCCGTCGCGGGTCGTGGAGGTGAGGGGTCGGGCCGTCACTCGCCGACCGCGAGGGCGACCGCGGAGCCGCCGCGGTGGCCGACCGCCCATGGCTCTGACAGCGCCGCCAGGGCGAAGCTCACATCGCCGACCGCTGACTCGCCCGCGGCTACTCCGCTCCGGCATGCGGCGTCGAGCGATGCGCTGTCCACCGGCGAGATATCGTCACCGGTCGACAGCATCATCCGGATCGAGCCCGCCGTGCAGCGGGACGGGCGAGCGCCGTGGTTGGTAGCCTTCACGGACGCGATCAGCAGCCGCGAGGGTCGCTCGGTCGCGGCAGCGAAGACGTTCGGGACTACGCGAAACCGAGACATGGAGTACCGGAACTCGCCGTCGCCCCACTCGACCTTCGGCGTGGGCGCCGCGGCGGTGCCGCTGCTGCTCCAGAGATCTCGGAAATCGAGGGAATCCAGGGGCAGCCACGCGAAGGCTCCATCGGCTGCGACCAGCGCCTTGTCGCGCGAGACCCCGAGGACTTTGAACGCCGTGCCGGGTGCTGCGCGGCCCGAGGCGTAAGGGCCGTCGAAGCGCGGGGAGCCGCCGTCGCGGCTCGAGACCGTCGCGCGCGCCTCGACGCGGAGCCCGCGGACAGCAGACCACGCGAGCGGCGCGCCCCACGCCCAGCGGTCGACGGTCTCGCCCATGGGCCCCTCGGCGTGAACGTGAACCGCCGACCGCGCCTCCACGGCGTCGAACTCGCAGTAGATGCCATCTATCGGGCGTGTCTTCGCGAGGAAACGCCGGGTCGTCCCGGGTCGCCACGGGACCTCCGAGCTGACCGGCGGGTCGAACCCGAGCCCTTCGGAGGCGCGGAGGAACGCCACGTCTGGACCGAAGCGGACGAAGAGCCCGGCGGTCACCTCGGCGCGGTGGTAGAGCGGCCCCGCGGCTTGGGTGACGGTGCCGCTGACGACCAGCCGGATTCCGTCGCTCGGCTTTCGCCCTTCGCCGGGGCAGAGCCCGGTCAGCATGACCGAGTCGACGTCGACGCGGATGCCGTCGTCCCCGGGCTCCACCACGGGTGGTTCGGCCTGACGCTGCCGCCAGTCCGGCACCGGCAGGGCCCCCGCCGCCGGTTGGGCGGGTGTCGCGCTCGTCGACCGTGAGTCAGGGCCCGCGGCCGTCGGGGGCGACTGGGGCTCGGGTGTGGTGCCGCTGAGGGCTGCGCCGCCGTTCGGCGCGCCGGCGGCGGTCCCCTCCTTCGGCGTCGTGGTCTCGCAGGCGAGCATGCCCGTCGAAAGGGAAGCGCCAAGGACGCAGGAGAGCAGCGACAGCCTATTCGATACGTACAACTCGGCCTCCGTCACGCAGGGCTGCGAAGAGCCGCGCGCCGTCCCTTGACAGCGCGAGGCCCGCGACCCACTCGGGCGTGGGAATGTGGTCCACCAATCGGGCTTCCGGTAAGTGTAGGACGCTCACGCCGTCCGCGCCGCCCGTGGGCACATACAGCCATTGGCCGTTTGGGCTCAGCGCGGGCGGGCCGGACGGCACGCCGCCGAGCCGCCGCACCGCGACAGCTCCGGTCATCGGGTCGAGCAGCGTGAGCACCGGCGTCGTCGCGTGCAGCACCCACAAGGTCCGGCCGTCGCGCAGCCAGCCGATCTGGTCGGGGCGCGGAGCGACGGGCAGCCGGGCGACCAGACGTTGATCCACCCAGTCCAGCAGGACCATGGCGTTGGCGCGGCGGTCTGCGATGACGAGGTGGCGACCGTCGGGCAAAAACACGATGCCGCGCGGGTGCTCCAAGCCGCGAAACACGGTCAAGCGCGCGCGATTGGCCGGCTCCCGC
>CAZNZH010000555.1:0-4378 GCA_964577445.1 uncultured Myxococcales bacterium | reverse complement strand
CGCGGGTGGCCGGCGGCGCCTTTCTCGCCGGCACGCTGATCTTCTCAGGCAGCCTCTACCTGCTGGTCCTCACGGGCCGCACCTGGTTTGGCGCCATCACGCCCATCGGCGGCGTGCTGCTCATCGTCGGCTGGGTTGCGCTGGCCGTGGCGGTGTGGCCCGCACGTCCGTAGCGCGCGCCGCGGCCGCGTACTACGATGCGCGCTGACACCGCGGAGGCGCCCATGGCGGGTGATGTGCAGCACAAGGAGCTGGCGGCGCTGCGAAAGCGCATCGGCGACGTCGACCGGGCCATCGTGGAGGCGCTGGCCGAGCGGCGCCGCGTGGTGGCGGGCGTCGCGAGCGCCAAGGCCGACCAGACCGGGCACCTGCGGGACCTCGCGCGTGAGGAGGAGCACCTGGGGCGGCTGGTGGAGCTGGCGCGGGACGCTGGCGTCGACGCGTGGTTCGTCACGCGGCTCTTTCGCGAGATCTTCGACGACTCGCTGCGCTACCAGCAGGAGCTGTTGAGCCGTGGCGAAGAGGGCGGGGCCGGCGAGGTGCACACCGTCGCGTTTCAGGGCACCGAGGGCAGCTACTCGCATCTGGCGTGCCGCCGCTACTTCTCGTCGCGCTCTGAGGACGTGGTGTTTCGCGGGTTTCCGGTCTTCGCGGACCTGCTCGACGCGGTCCGCGGTGGTGCGGCGCGCTATGGGCTGCTGCCCATCGAGAACACGACGGCGGGCTCGATCATCCAGGCCTACGATCTGCTGGCCACCAGCGACCTCGCGGTCATCGGCGAGGAGATCCAGCCGGTCGAGCACTGCCTGATCGCGCTGGGGGACGTGCCGCTGTCGCACATCCGGCGCATCTATTCGCAGGCGCCGGCGCTGGCTCAGTGCGGGCGGTTTTTGGGGACGCTGCAGCACTGCCACGTCGAGGCCTTCACCGACACGGCCATGTCGGTGAAGAAGATCATCGCCGACCAGGACGACACCCAGGCCGCCATCGCGAGCGAGGAGGCGGCGCGTCTTTACGGGCTGCATGTCATCAAGCGGCACATCGCCGACCAGCGCGAGAACTACACGCGATTCTTGGTCGTCGCGCGCGAGGCGGTGACCTACGACCTGCGCATCCCTTGCAAGACGTCGATCATCTTCGCGACCGGCCACGAGGAGGGCGCGCTGCTGCGCTGCCTTGGCGTGCTGGCGGACCACCACCTGAACCTGACGAAGCTTGAGTCGCGGCCCAGGCCGCATGTGCCGTGGGAGTATCTGTTCTACGTCGATTTCGAGGGGAACCTGGCGGACCCGGCGGTGGGCGAGGCCATGGAGGCGCTCGCCAGCCACACGCGGCTGCTGAAGGTGCTGGGGTCCTACCCGGCGCGCAACGTGCGGGACAATCAGCCGGCGGAGCCGCGCCCGCCGAGGCCGGCGGCGGTGGCGCGGGTAGAAGCGCCGTCGCCGGTCGAGGTCCCGGGGCTCATCGCGGCGCTCGAGAAGAAGCCGTACCGGCTGGTGTCGCGGGCGCATCGGGCCGACGACAGCGTGGTGCTCGTCGGGGCTGTGCGATTCGGTGGGCCGCGGGCGGTCGTGGTCGCCGGGCCGCCGCGCGTCACCTCGCGCGAGCAGATCATGGCGTGCGCGCGGTCGCTGCGGCATCTGGGCGTGGACGTGCTGACCGGCGGGGCCTTCTCGGCGCGGACCGCGGCGGGTGCGGTGGGGCTTGGGCTGGCGGGCATTGAGCTGCTGGCCGAGGCCGGGCTGGCGACGGGGCTGCCGGTCCTGGCGGAGGTCGTCCAGCCCGCGGAGGTCGACGCGGTCTCGCGGTTCGCGACGATGCTGCTGGTGCCGGCGCGCCAGATGGACAACTTCCCGCTGCTGGAGGCGGTGGGGCGGGGCGACCGGCCGGTGGTGCTGGAGCGCGGGCCGGGCGCGACCATCGACGAGTGGTTGTCGGCGGCCGAGCAGATCCTCGGGCAGGGAAATCAGCAGGTGGTCCTTAGCGATTCGGGGATTCGCACGCTCGAGACCGCGACGGGGGCGAGCCTCGACCTGGCGGCGATCCCGGTGCTGCGCGAGCGGACGCATCTGCCGGTGCTGGTGGCGCCGGGGCGGGCGGCCGGCGAGTCGCGGCGGGTGCCGGCGCTGGCCGAGGCGGCGCTGGCGGCGGGGGCGCAGGGGCTGATGCTGGCCATGGACGTCGCACAGAGCAGCGAGAGCCTCGACGCGGACGGGCTGGGCGCGCTGCTGGCGCGGCTACATCCGTGGCGGCCCTGACGCGGTCGGGTATCCAGCGCGCGCCGGCCCGTGGATGGGCCCGGCGCGTCAAGGCCATTGCTTCGAGGGCTGAACTGCGCTATAGGCCGCGCCGATGAACGAAGACTCCCCATGGACGGCGACCCTTGGCGCCCGCGCGCTGCTGGTCGGCGTGCACCTGCCGCAGACCAGCGAGGCCGAGCTGCACGCGTCCCTGGACGAGCTGGCGCGCCTGGCGAAGACGCTGGGCCTCGACGTCATCGGGCGCCTGACCCAGAGCCGGCCGGACACGCGCGCCGCGACGGTGTTGGGTCAGGGTAAGCTCATGGAGCTGGCGCGCTGGACCGGCGGCCCCGGCGTGGTGCCCTCGGGCGCGCCGAAGCGCAAGGGCGGCGACGCGGGCTCGGACGCCGACGGCGACGGCGACGAGGCGCCAGAAGACGCGGCGGACGCGGCGCTGGCCTTGCAAGAGGCGCTGTCGCTGCCCGAGGGCGAGCGGGCGCAGGTGGTGCTCTTCGACCACGATCTGACGCCGTCGCAGCTCCGGAATCTCGAGGGCGTGACCGGCGCCGAGGTGCTCGACCGCAGCTCGGTGATCCTCAGCATCTTTCAGCGCCACGCCCGGACCCGCGAGGCGCGGCTTCAGGTCGAGATCGCCCGGTTGGTCTACCTGGCGCCGCGGCTGCGCGCGACCGGCGCCGGGGTCGAGCGCCAGCGCGGCGGCATCGGCGGCAAGGGCGCGGGCGAGTCGGCGCTCGAGCTGGACCGCCGCCGGGTGCGCGACCGCATCGCCGAGCTGCGCCACGAGCTGGTGTCCGTCTCCCGCGAGGCCGACCTCCGCCGTTCGCGCCGCGCCCAGCGCGACACCCTGGCGCTGGTCGGCTACACAAACGCAGGTAAATCCTCGCTCATGCGGGCGCTGACCGGCAGCGAGGTCTACGTCCAAGACCAGCTCTTCGCGACCCTGGACACCACGGTCCGCGCGCTCCAGCCCGAGACGCGCCCGCGCCTTCTGGTCAGCGACACGGTCGGCTTCATCAAGAAGCTGCCCCACGACCTCGTGGCGTCCTTCCGCTCGACCCTGGCCGAGGCCCGCGACGCCGCGCTCTTGCTACACGTCGTCGACGCCGCCGACGTCGCCTGGCGCAGTCAGCTCCAGGTGACCATCGACGTCCTGAGCGAGCTCGACGCCGGCGACACCCCGTCGCTGCTGGTCTTCAACAAGGCCGACCTCCTCAGCGACGCAGCGATCAAGGCCCTCAAGGCCGAGCGCCCCGACGCCATCATCCTGTCCGCCCGCCGCCCCGAAGACATCACGGCGCTCCACCAGCGCGTCGTCGCCTTCTTCGAGCGCGACATGGAGGAGGCCGAGCTCTTCGTCCCCTACCGCCACCAGAAGATGGTCCACACCCTGCACGAGACCGCCCGCGTCTTGGCCGAAACCCACGAAGACGCCGGCACCCGCGTGCAGATCCTAGCCCCCGCCTCGACCATCGCCGCGCTGCGCGAGACCCTGCAAAAGCTCGGCGCGTAGGCCACCGAACGGGGAGCCGAGTCAGGCTCCGGGCAGAGTGACGGCCCTCAAGCCGCCGCGCGCGCGCCTCCTGGGCCGCGGGCGCGACTTCTCCAATCGCGTCACGCAGGTCCGGTCGAAGGTACTCGCACGATGTCGATTTCAGGACCGAGGCGGGTGAGGCCGCCATCGTTGGTCCAGAACTGACCACAGCGGTGTTGGATAGCGGCCGCAGCATGAAGCGCGTCAGGGGTCTTGAGGTGGAATTCCGCTTGGAGTCGCGTTGCCAACTCGTAGCCTTCGCGGTCGAGCAGCAGCACGTCCACCGATTCGAGCGCGAAGAACTCGTCGAGTGCCGCCAAGCGGGCGTGGTCGTGGTGTCGCATCGGTCGAACTCGGCACTCCATTCGGCCAAGCTCAGAGACACAGAGCCGCTCGATAGTGGACTCGTCGCGGATCCTCCCGCGAATGGCCTCTCGAAGCGCCGCGTGGGAGGAGTGAGGGTCTATCTCGACTCCTGCGTCGTCATCTACCTGGTCGAGGGAGACGCGGCTGAGCGGCGTGGACGCCCGGGGACGATCGAGGAACGCCTGGAGGTCGGCCAGGCGCCCCGCAGCAGGCCCGCCGC
>CAZNZH010000554.1:0-4380 GCA_964577445.1 uncultured Myxococcales bacterium | reverse complement strand
AGCCCGGTCTTGGCGCTGACCTCAGCGCGGCGGTTGGCGAAGGGGTTCACCAGGCTCTTGCCGGCCTTGGTCAGGCGCGCGCAGCGGCCGGGAAGCTCGCCCGGCTCGCAGATGCCCTTGACCCAGTCGGCGCCGCCCAGATGCTCCGCGATCCACGCCCGCATCTCGGCGACGTCGAAGTCGCCGGCCGCGGCGAACACCGCGTGCTGCGGGATGACGACGCGATCGCGGAACTCGACCAGATCGTCTCGGGTGAGGACCGGCAGGCTGCTCAGCGTCCCGGAGCGCATCCGCCCGCGCGCGCCGTCGCCGTAGATGGCCGCCGCGAACGCTGCGTCCGCGAGGGCGTCGTGGCTGTCGATGAGGCGCTTGACCCGGGCGAGGGTCAGCGCCTTCGTCTTGGCGACGCTCTCTGCGGGAAAGGACGCGTTGAAGAGCACGTCGGCAAAGAGCGCCAGCAGCTTGCCGCGGTGGGTCGGGTCCAGGGTCACCGCGGTGCCCTCGAGCGAGAAGCTGTCGAGGCCCGCGCCCGCGCTGAGGGTGGCGCCCATGTCCTCGACGGCCCGCGCGATGTCCTCCTCGCTGAGCGTCGGCGTGCCGTTGGTCAGCATGCGCGCGGTGAGCTGCGCCAGGCCCTCCTTGCCCGCGGGGTCCGAAGCCGCGCCTGCCCGCGCGACGAACTGGCACTCAAAAAACGGGTTCGACCGCTGGGGCAGCAGCAGCACCTCCAGACCGTTGTCCAGGGTGTAGCGCTCCACAGGAGGCAGGCTGCTGCGAGCGGACGCTGTCGTGGACCGGGCCATCAGGGCACCCCCCATCAAGATCACTGTTGCGAGCACGCGAATCGATGGAGGGCTCATCGGCCGCCCCCGCGGAGTCTGCCGGTCGGCCGTTTGCGGACGGGCGCGGGGATGGGCTCGCGGCCGACCACCTGGGTGTCCCACAGCAGCGCGAAGGCCCGGGTCGTCAGGGCGGTGGGGCCGTCGGCGAGCGCGCCGTCGCCACTGGCCAGCCGCGTGGCCAGCAGCTCCTGCCTCAGCGTCTCGCCTGCGCCGCCGAGCCCGCTGTCGTCGAGCAACCACGCCATCACCGCCCCCCACGCCAGGCGGAGGCCCGCCAGGGACGGGTCGGTGTCCTTGCCGAGATCCAGCAGCTCCACCGCGCCGCCCTTGCGCTCGCGCAGCATCGTGACCACCAGCGAGTGCAAGTAGCGCAGCGGCCCGCGCTCCGCCGAAAATGCAGCCCGCTGAAGGGTCGTCAGCCGCTTGCGCAGCGCCGCACCCGCCTTCTTGTGCTCGGCCGCCGACCTCTCGAGCGCCGCCTGCCCCGCCTCAAGCCGCTCGGCCCGCTTCTTGGTGCCCTTCTCGTTGGTGTCGAGGTACTCGCGGATCGCCTCCTTCCCCGCAGCGTCCGCCTCGGCGAGGTGCGTCTCAGCGCGCTCGCCCAAGAGCCGGATCGCCCGGTCCTCCTCGGCGAGCTGGGCCCGCTCCGCGTCCAGCTCGTGGCCGGCGACCACCCACTCGGCGGCGTCTTTGGCCAGCGAGGTCAGCGCCACCGGCGCCGCGGGCGTCTCGACCCCCATCTGCTCGACCAGCCCGATGAAGCGGCCGGGGTCGACCACCGTGGTCCAGGTCCGATTGTCCGCCCGCATCACCTCCTTGGCGACGCGCTGCACGTCCGCGGCGGTGATCTTCCCGTAGGTCTCGAGCCGATCCAGCAGCAGCAGCGGGTCGTCGCTGGTGCGCAGCGACCAGCCGATCAGGTCCGCCTTCGACTGGTTCGACAGGTTCTGCCTCACGATGTCGCTGCGCAGCCCCGCCACGGCGCGCGCCAGCTCGGCCTCGTCCACGCCCTTTTCGATGATGTCGGCCACCGCCCCGTCGACCGCCTGCTCAAGCGCGTAGGTGGTCATGCCCGGCTCGAGGTTGGCGCCCCACATATAAAGGTAGGGGTGCCGGATCGGGTAGAGCGACCCGTAGAGGCGGCCGAGCTTTGGCGGCGACGAGTAGACGAGCGCTTGCTGAAGCCGCGAGGACTTGCCCCCGACCAGCACCCGGTCCAGCACCTCGAGCACGGCGTAGTCAGGGTCGCGCACGGCCGGCGCGCGGTAGCCCCACATCACCACCTGCGGGTCGACCGGCTTGGTGACGCGGTCACGCCGCTCGGCGGTCTGGGCGGGCTCCGCCGGGAACTCCTCCGGCGGGATGGGCCGCGGCTTGAGGCCCCCGTAGTACTTCTTGATCCAGCCCAGGGTCTGGGCCGGGTCGTGGTCGCCCGACACCAAGATGAAGGCGTTGTTCGGGGCGTAGTAGACGTCGTGGTAGGCCTGCGCCTCGGCGACCGTCACGGCGTTGAGGTCGCTCATCCAGCCGATGGTGCCCCAGTGGTACGGGAACGTCGTGAAGGCGCGCGACTGGAGCAGCTCCTCGGCCAGCCCCTCCGGGCGGTTTTCGGTGCGCAGCAGCCGCTCGGACTTCACCACCTCGCGCTCGGGCTCGAGGTTGAGGAAGTCGATCTTCATGTGCTCGAGCCGGTCGGCCTCCATCCCGATGACCTTCTCGAGGTGCTGACTCGGCAGGTTCTCCCAGTAGACCGTCTCATCCAACCAGGTGAAAGCATTCAGCTTTCCGCCCAGCGCGTAGACGTCCTCGAAGAACGACGCGTGGGCCTCGGTCCCGCGGAACATCATGTGCTCGAAGAAGTGGCTCAGCCCGGTGATGCCGTGGGATTCGCCGGGTCTGGCCTCGTGCTCATTGACCGAGCCGACCTTGAACCAGACCTGAAAGCTCACCAGCGGCGAGCCGTGGTCCTCCAGCATGTAGACGTGCAGGCCGTTATCGAGCGTGGCCTCGATGATCTCGGGGCGGACGCGGGGCGGTGGCGACATGGCCGACTCCGACGTGGTCTGGGTGGCGGGGCGGGTCGTGGCGCACGCGCTGAGGGCGCACGCCACCGTGACGGCGAAAATCGAGCGCATCAGCGGCATCAGTTCTCATCCTTCGGGCTGCCCCACGGCGAATCCGAGTCGTCGCCGTCGAGGTCGAAGTCCCCAAAGCCGTCAGGCATCTCCGAGTCAGCCGGCGGGCCGGGGATGGCGTAGTCGCCGCTGACCCAGCGCCCGAAGTCCACCTCCTTGCACCGGCTGGAGCAGAAGGGGCGGTGCGGATTGGGCGAGATCTCCGGCGCTTCGGCCGAACAGATGGGGCACTTCATGGCGGCGGAGTCTCGCGGTGGCGCGGCGGGGGTGTCAAGGAGTCGGTTGGGTCGCGCGCCAGGGGCGGGCCGCGGCGGGGAAGAAGGCGCGCGGGCCAGACGGTTGTTGCTTGGCCGGGTCGGAGGTTGAACGTATGGTGCGCCGAATGGGTCGCCCAAGGTGCTCGGAGAGTCGATGATAGCTGCGCTGCTGACAGCCCTTTTCACCGTCCTGTTGCTGGGCGGGCTCATCTTCTTTCACGAGCTGGGCCACTACATCTTCGCGCGCTGGATGGGCGTGCACGTCGTGACCTTCTCCATCGGGTTCGGCCCGACGCTGTTCAAGGTTCGCGGCAAGCGGCGGGGCGAGCTGGATCCGACCGAGTACGTCATCGGCATCCTGCCCCTGGGCGGCTTCGTGCGCATGCTGGGGGCGGACCCCACCGAGCCGGTCCCCGATGCGTGGCGCGCGGCCAGCTTTCAGGCGAAGGCCGTGTGGAAGCGCTTCCTCATCGTCGCCGCCGGGCCGGCCTTCAACCTGCTCTTGCCCTACATCATCTATTTGATCGCGGGCTTCGCCACCGCCGAGCAGGTGCCCGCGTGGGTCGGGACCGTCGACGTCACCGGCGCCGCCGCCAGCGCCGGTATACGGCCCGGCGACCGCATCGTGGGCATCGACGACCACGAGGTCGCCTACTGGTGGCAGCTTGAGCAGTTGATCACCGACGCCCCGGCGCAGGAGCTGGCGTTTCGCGTCGAGCGCCCCGGCGTCCCGGAGCCGGTCACCGTCGAGGTGGTCCCCCAGGCGCGCCAGCGCGAGCTGCTCCCCGGCCTGAAATTCGGCGACGAGCGCGGGCGCATCGGCGTGATGCCGGCCTACGCGCGGCCCTTCGTGGTCGTGGCCGAGGGCTCACCGGCGTGGCAGGCGGGCCTGCGCACCGGCGACCTGGTGACGGCGGTCAACGGCACGCCGGTCCCGCGATTTGACCAGATGGCGACGGAGCTCTCGAAGGATCCCGCCGCACCCGCGCGCGTCGCCTGGATGCGGCCGAGCTGGGACATCGAGGCCGGCATCGCCCAGGGTTTTGTGCGCCGCGAGAACCTCGAGGCGACCGGGGCCGCGGACCCGGCCTCCACGGCGGTCCCCAACCGCGGCATGGGCACCAACGCCTGCGCCATCGCCAAGGT
>CAZNZH010000553.1:0-4387 GCA_964577445.1 uncultured Myxococcales bacterium | reverse complement strand
GTCAAGACGACGACGCCCACGGCGCCACCCGCGGCCGCGAAGCCTTCGTGGGCCTCGACGCCGACCTGGATCTGGGCCGTGGTCAGCGCCACCGTCTCGCCGTTTGGCAGCGCGACCTCATACTGCCCGGTGGCCGCCAGCGCCCGCCGCACCGTGTCGCCGTCCGCGCCGTCGAGGGCCGCGCGCACCTCGGGCATGCGCTTGCCGAAGATGGGGCCCAGCGCGCGGTAGTTGGGCTTCACCGCGAAGGACACGCGATCGGCGGCGTGCTGGGTGAAGACGACGGCCTTCACGTTGAGCTCGTCAGCGATGAGCGCCGCGTAGGGCCGCAGCCGGTCTGTCAGCTCGGGGTGGCCCAAGACCACCTCGGCCGCCGGCAGGGGCTGGCGCACCTTGAGCTTATGGCTGGCGCGGATCTGCAGACCGAGGCTCACCACGTCGCGCACGGCCTGCATCTCTTCGGAGAGGCGCTCGTCGATCTGCGCCGGGTCGCCCGTGGGCCAGTCGGTGAGGTGGACGCTCTCCGGCCGCTCGGGATAGGGGCTGAGGACCAGGTTTCGGTAGATCTCCTCGGTGATGAAGGGCACGAAGGGCGCCGCTATCTGCGAGGTGGTGGCCAGCACCTCCCACAGGGTGTGGAAGGCGTCCCACTTGTCGTTTGGCTGGCCGGGCTGGCTCGCGTCCGCCTGCGCCCAGAAGCGATCGCGGCTGCGGCGCACGTACCAATTCGACACCGCGTCGGCGAGGCGGATGATGCGCTGGGCCGCGTCGTAGAGGCGGTACTCGTCCATCGCCACGGTCACATCGCTCAATGTCAGTTGCAGCTCGCTCAGGATCCACCGGTCCAGCAGCGCCCGCTCGGCCGCCGGGCGCTTGGGCGAGCTGGCCGGGTCGAAGCCGTCGATCTCCGCGTAGATGACGAAGAAGGCGTAGACGTTGCGCAGCTTGACCAGGAACTCCTGCTGGGCCTGGCGCACCGCGTCGGCGCTGTAGCGGGTGTTCGACCAGGGCGGGTTGGCCGCGTAGAAATACCAGCGCATGGCGTCGGCGCCGTCGGTCTCGAGGATCTGGTCGGGCGGCGTGTAGTTGCCCTTGGACTTCGACTCCTTCTTGCCGGTCTTGTCGCAGACGTGTCCTAAAACGATACACGTCCGGTACGGGTGGGGCGACGGCGCCTCGTCGAAGAGCAGCGTGGAGATCATCAGCAGGCTGTAAAACCAGCCGCGGGTCTGGTCGATGGCCTCGCTGATGAAGTCCGCCGGGAACGCGCTCTTGAACTGCGCGTCGCCCTGGTGCGGCCAGCCCCACTGGGCAAAGGGCATGCAGCCCGAGTCGAACCAGCAGTCGATGACCTCGGGCACGCGGCGCATGGTGGCGCCGCAGCGCTCGCAGGGGAAGGTCACGTCGTCGACCCAGGGCTTGTGCACCATGAGGTGCTCGCTCAGCGCCGGGTTGGCGGCGCGAGCCTCCTGAAACCCGGCAAACGCCTGGGGATTTCGCGCCTCGATGGCCGCGACCGACGCCGGCGCCTCGCGGGCCTCGCAGCCGTCGCAGGTCCAGATGTTGAGCGGCGTGCCCCAGTAGCGCTCGCGGGACAGCGCCCAGTCGACGTTGTTGGCCAGGAAGTCGCCGAAGCGCCCGTCCTTGATGTGGCCCGGGATCCACTGGATGTCCTGGTTGTGGGCGCGGGCGCGCTCGGCGACGTCGGTGGTGCGGATAAACCACGCCGGCCGCGCGTACTGGATGAGTGGGTCGTCGTCGGCGCGCCAGCAAAACGGGTAGTCGTGGCGGTAGACCTCCTCTTTGAAGAGCAAGTCGCGCCCGCGCAGGTTGCGGATGATGTCGCGGTCGGCTTCCTTGCAGAAGCGGCCGGCGAAGTCGGTGACCCGGGCGTCGAAGGTGCCGTCGGGCAGGACCAACTGCAGGATGCCGACGCCGGCCTCCTTGCCGACCTTGAAGTCGTCCTCGCCGAAGGCCGGCGCGATGTGGACGACGCCGGTGCCGGAGTCGGCGGTGACGAAGTCGGCCGGGATGACGCGAAACGGCGTGCCGCCTTCGGGCTCGGCGTAGTCGAAGACCGGCCGGTAGGTCATGCCGACCAGCTCGCTGCCCCTGGCCCGGCGGACGACGGCGTAGGTGCCTTCGCCCAAGATCGCGTCGGCGCGGGCCTCGGCGACGATGAAGGTCTCGCCGTCTCTTTCCGCGTAGACGTAATCCAGGGAGGGCCGCACGGCGAGCGCGCAGTTGGACGGCAGGGTCCAGGGCGTGGTCGTCCAGCCCAAAAAGCTAGTGTTTTCGGCACCATCCACGCGAAAGCGCACGGTGATCGAGGGGTCGTCGACGGTCTTGTAGCCCAAGCCCACCTCGCCCGCGCTGAGCGCCGTGCCGCCCTGGGGCCACCACCAGACCACCTTGTGCCCCTGGTAGAGCAGGCCCTTTCTGAACAGCTCCGACAGCGCCCACCAGACCGACTCGACGTAGCTCTTGTGGAAGGTGACGTAGGCGTCGTCGAGATCGACCCAGAAGCCGATGCGCTCGGTCAGCTCGCGCCAGACGTCGGTGTAGCGAAAGACCGACGCGATGCAGCGGTGGGTGAACTCCTCGACCCCGAAGGCCTCGATCTCGGCCTTGCCGTGGATGCCGAGCTCTTTTTCGACCTCGACCTCGACCGGCAGCCCGTGGGTGTCCCAGCCGGCTTTGCGCGGGACCTTGTAACCGCGCATGGTCTTGTAGCGCGGGAAGAGATCCTTGATGACGCGGGTGAGGACGTGCCCGTTGTGGGGCATGCCGTTGGCGGTCGGCGGGCCCTCGTAGAAGACGAAGGTCTCGCGGCCCTCGCGGAGCGCGAGCGACTTGTCGAAGATCTTCGCCTCGCGCCAGAACGCCAGGATCTCTTGTTCGCTCTTGGGGAAGTCGATCTTCTGCGGTACGCGCTGAAACATGAGGCAATCCTGGGGCCGTGGCCCGCGGGAGCATATGGGTTCGGGCGGTTGCGTCAACGAGGACGTGGGCGTGGCGCGGGCAAGCCGCTTGGAGGTGGCTCCGCGAGGGGGCTGTCATGTATCGTGCCGCCACGCGCGGGGGCGCAGCGCACGACAGGAGCGAACGGATGAGCGTGGACCATGGGTCGATGATTCGGCTGGACAAGATCGACCCGACGGTCGCGATGCCGTTCAACCACCGCATCATCGGCGACGCGGTGCTCATCGCCAACCACCTGGGCGACCACGCGTTCTTGTCGCCCGACGAGTTCCGGCGATTCATCGAGGGCGAGGTGAAGCCGGGCGAGCCGCTCTACACGCGGCTGGCCGAAAAGCGCTTCCTCGCGGCGGAGATCGACGTCCCAGCCGAGGCGATCCGCTTTCGGCGGCGCAAGGGATTTCTGGCCTACGGGCCGACCCTGCACGCGATGGTGCTGACCGCGCGCTGCAACCACGGCTGCCAGTACTGTCACTCGTCGGTGGTCGGCATGCACCGGGTCGACACCGACATGTCCATCGAGGTGGCGACCAAGGCCGTCAACATGGCGCTGTCGACGACCAGCCCGTGGCTGACCATCGAGTTTCAGGGCGGCGAGCCGACGGCGAACTGGGACACCCTGGCGCACATCGTCAAGTACGCGCAGGAGCGCAACAAGGAGACCCAAAAGGAGCTGAGCTTCGCCCTGGTGACGAACTTCAGCCTGATGACCGAGGAGCGACTTGATTTACTGATCGAGAACCGGGTGCAGATCTGCTGTAGCCTCGACGGGCCCGAGGATCTTCACAACAAGATCCGCATCTACAAGGCCGGCAACTCGTGGCAGCTCACCACCGACTGGATCAAGCGGGTCAACCAGCGCTACGTCGAGATGGGGCTGGACCCGCAGCTTTACCGGGTCGAGGCGCTGCCGACCATCACCCGCGACTCGCTGACGCGGCCCCGAGAGATCGTCGACACCTACGTCGCCGTAGGGAGCCGGGCGGTGTTTCTGCGCAAGCTGGACCCCTTCGGGTTCGCCGAGGCGACCGCGCGCAAGCTCGGCTACGAGATGGACGAGTTCATCGCGTTCTACAAGGTCGCGGTGGATTACATCATCGAGCTCAACAAGCAGGGCGTGGAGGTGATGGAGCGACACGCGGCCATCATGCTGTCGAAGATCCTGCGCGAGTCCGACCCGAACTACCTGGACCTGCGAACGCCCGGCGGCGCGGTCATCGGCCAGGTGGGCTACCACCCGGACGGGCGCGTGTTCTCGAGCGACGAGGGCCGCATGGTCGGCGCGATGAACGACGACATCTTCGCGGTGGGCCACGTCGACCAGACGTATCGGGACATCGTGCGCAGCGACACCGTGCGCGCCCTGGTCTTCGCCAGCACCAACGACAGCCAGCCCGGCTGCGTGAGC
>CAZNZH010000552.1:0-4388 GCA_964577445.1 uncultured Myxococcales bacterium | reverse complement strand
CGCAGGCGTCCGGGGGCACGACGACGTCGGGCGTCACGGCGTCGGGGGTCGATGTGCGGTAGCCAGCCGCCGCCCAGCCGCCGCCGGGCACGGGCACCAGGTCGAAGAGCACGTCGCTGGCCGAGCCGCCGAGCGTGGTCTTCCATGTCTCGCTCGCGCCGGGAGCGTTACAGCCGGTGGTGAGCGCCACGCACTGGCCCGCGCCGTTACAGGTCTGCGACGCGGTGCAGGTCCCGCACACCCCGCCGCAGCCGTCGGAGCCGCAGTGCTTGCCGGTGCAGTCGGGCACGCAGGCGTCCGGGGGCACGACGACGTCGGGCGTCACGGCGTCGGGGGTCACGGCGTCGGGCGTCACGGCGTCGGGGGTGGCGTCGGGCGTCACGGCGTCGGGGGTGGCGTCGGGCGTCACGGCGTCGGCGGTGGCGTCGACGGTGGCGTCCGGGCCGACACTGTCCGGGGAGAGGATCTCGGGCGTCGCGTCCGCGTCTTGGCCCGCGTCCGCGTCGGTCGGGGTGTCGGGCTCGATCTCGGGCTGAATCTCCGTGTCTCGTTCGATGGTCGAATCGCCCGCGGAGTCAGGTGGGATCAGCGCGTCCGAGCCGCCGTCACCCGGCGCGACCTCGCCGTCGAGCACCCCGACCGCCGCGTCCGGGTTGAACCCGGGCACGTCCAAGCCGGCCAAGCCGGCCCCGCCACCGTCGCCCGGAGACCCGCACCCCAGTAACATCACCGCAATGAGCGCGCCCAACCGCATCGCCGCCTCCCGCGGACGCCCAGGAGGCGTCAGACGCCCAGACTACACATTTTTTTTCGGGATGTGTGGCCTGGCCGCCGGACGCCTCCTCCGCTTCGTCGCGCGGCGGGCTACGGTACGACGACGCCCGTGTCGGCGTCGACGTTGACCGTCGTCTGCGTCGTCATGTTCGTGATGGTCCAGACGCGCTGGCCGCCGTGCAGGACCGGAATGAAGTCGACCTTGTAGAGGGTGTCGGCTGAATCGCTCGGGAAGGCCGCCGCGATCGCCGCCTTGGAGTCGATCGCCGGCTCAGCCGTCACCGTCACTTGGGAGCAGTCGATGTCCTGGCACCCGTACTGCGCGGTGCTCGTCTGCGGCCCGGCGCCGAACCCGACGTCGTTCATGCCGGCGCAGAACTTGAAGACCCAGCCTGACATATAGAACTTGAGCCCGCCGCTCGTGGTCGGCTCCTGGGTCGGCGTGCCGTCCCGGGTGATCTGGATGCCGGCGAAGGCGCCCATCCAGACCGGGGTGGCGTCCAGGATGGACTGAGCGGCGGCCTTCCCGGCGTGCAGGGCGTCGAGCGCCGTCAGGTTGCTCCCCACGGCCGAACAGCCGACCTTGTCGCCATTGCACTGAGGGTCGCAGCTACCGCCGCCGGTCCCAGATCCGGAGTCGCCATCGCACGCGACCAGCGCGCACGCAAAGGAGGCGATGCTGAGCGTGACGATCCAACGAAACATAGACATAGAACTCCTCTCCTTGTGATGGACCGGGAGCGCAGTGCCGCGGTGTAGGCGCATCGTGCGCCCACCCGTAGAGCGGCCGGTCTCATGACCTCATTGGCTGAGTCGGGCGGGAGCTTACAACGCCTTGTCAGGGCCTACAATCCTCCACCAGGGGCCCGGTCCGGGACCGAGGCCGCAGGTCAAAGTGCCAATTCGTCCGCATAGATCAGGCGCTTCTGCCACTGGCGCGCGGGGGCGAAGATGCCGAGGGTGCCGAGATCGGCCGGGTCGCCGAGGAGGCGCTCCCACTCCTCGACGGTGACGCGCCAGTCGGGGTTTTCGCCCGGGCGTTGCAGCGGGATGTCGACGGGTGACCGCAGCGTCCCCACCCAGGCCGCTTCCCAAACGCTGTGGCCGCGACCGCGGACCGTGAGGACCGTCGTGTGGACGGTCTCCCAGCCGAGGTCGGTCGGGATGGCGGGGTCTCGGCGCTGTAGGCGCGCGATGACCGTGCGGTTCGCCGCGGCCCACGCCTCGAGGTCGACCTGGGCCGGGTTTCGCAGCGCCGTCGCGGACTGGCCGCTCGGGACGTCGCGCAGGCCGATGGGGCCGCTGACCACGACGCGCGTGTGGCGTGCGTCGGTGCGGCTGACGCTCGCGGTGCGCACCGGGGTGAGCTGTACGAAATCGCACAGTACGGGCTTGGAGAGATGCAGGCCGGGC
The DNA here is from genome assembly GCA_964577445.1 of uncultured Myxococcales bacterium. Classification (GTDB taxonomy): domain Bacteria; phylum Myxococcota_A; class UBA9042; order PHBI01; family JACKFB01; genus JACKFB01. Next base: position 2,201 of record CAZNZH010000552.1, on the reverse strand, counting down.
ATGCTGCTCGGCTGGTAGCGCACCACCGACAGCCGCACGAAAGGCCAGAACGCGTCGCCGGGGTCGATGGCCACGTCCACGTACCAGAGGCCGCGCTCGGCGTTGTACTGCGGGCGGTAGCCGAGCACGGTCACCTGGGGCGCGGCCTTGCCGCCCGGCAGCGCGAGGGTCGCGGGCGCGGCCACCGGGCGGGCGTCACCCGGGTGGTCATCGAGGCCGCCCATGTGCAGCAGGTTATCCAGCTCGAGCAGCATGGCGCGGTTGCGAACCGGCGCGCTGAGCCACACCGGGTCCGCACCCCACTGGCTGACCAGACCATCGAGCGCGCTGTCGTTTCCGTCCGGTGCCACCAGGACGCCCAGCAGCTCACCCGCGCCTGACGAATACCAGGGTCGCTCAAGGTAGATGCGGACTCCGGTGCGGCGGGCGCGCCGGATGGCCACGGGCTGCTCAGGCTCGGTCTGCTGGTCCCAGCGAAAGAGCGGCAGGACCGAGTGGATGAGCGGCTCGGCGGGGCGCGCGGAGCTCGGGATGTCTAAGGTGACCTCGGGCCCGACGAGGCTCTGGCCGTCGTCTACGGGAGTGCCGGGCGGCGCCCCGGGGGCGGTGGGCGGCGCGCTCAGCTCGGCCCGCTCGAAGTACTCGCGAAAGCGCGTGGCCGCGCGGAATCGGTAGTGGATGACGTGGTGGCGCGTGCTGTCGAGCCGGTGAAGCGCGCTGTGGAGGCGGACGGGGCCCAGGCCGGGCACCGGGAAGTCGAGGTCCTGGGGGACGAAGCTGAGGACCGCGAGGTCTTCGGTGGCCTGGATGGGCGTGGTGAAGGCGACGCCCACCTGGGTGCGGTCTTCGGGGGCGGGGAGGCTGAGGTCGTCGACGGGATCGACCCACCAGGCTTCGGCGGTGAGCGAGTCGGTGCTGGGGCCGTGGATGTCGACCGCGCCGATGAGGGCGACGTCGGTGGCTCCCTCGGCCATGCGCAGCGGCAGGAGCTGCGTTGGGCGCGGGGCCTCGAGCGGCCGCGGCACGGCGTGGACCAGGGTGACGAGGTCCGATGGGGTGAGCGCCCAGAGCCAGCCGTCCGCGGCCGCCTCGGCGACGTCCGCCGCGCTGCGCACGGATTCGGCCAGGCTGCGCCACAGGCCCATCAGCTCGAGATCGGGGCGAGTCAGCGACGACGAGAGGCGGAAGCGCTGAATATCACCGGGAGGGAGCGCGATCTCGAGCGTCGCGCCGGCCAGCGCGCCCCGGCGGCTCAGGGGCCAGGCGCCGCCGTAGGGGGCGGTGAAGCCCTCGGTGCCGAAGGGGAAGGCGAGGGCGCGGTCGCGGCCGGCCTCGTGGAAGACCAGGGCGATGCCGCGGGCCAGCGGGTCGGGGAGGTAGGGCAGGGTGAGCTGGTCGGTGTCGTGAATGACGTATTGCCCGGGGGCTGGCATATCGCCGAGTCGCAGGGGCAGTGCCTTGCGCACCGAGGGCGGCACATCGCGGCCACTCTCGAGCTTGATGCCGGGCTGGGGGTCGAAGGTGGCGGGGTCGCTCAGGTTGCGGACGGCGGTGTCGAAGAGGGTGCCGGACTCGCGCAGGGCGACGGCCAGCAGCTTCTTGTGGGCGTCGGGGTCAGCGACCCCGATGGCGTCGTCGAAGGCGCCGTGGACCTCGGCCTCGGACTGGCTGGTCTTGGGCGGGGCGAGGTGGCGGTCGCTGGTCGCGCGGTAGCCGAACTCCGCGTGGGCATTGGCATATTCGTCGGGCGGGGTCACGGTGATGGCGAGGGTGTCGAGGTCCTGGGTGACGCCCGAGCGGATGACCACCTGGCGCAAGGACTCGCCCACGGTGTAGGGCTGGCGCGCCACGACCACGGGCGGCGCGACCGGCTCCCAGCGGAGGAAGGGGCGCAGCGGCGAGACGGTGTGCACCAGCGTGGCGCCGATGTCGGCGAGCTCGGCGTGGGCCAGCGCGGCGGCGAGCGCGCCGTCGTCGACGCGGTCGGTGTCGCGGAAGAGCGGCTGGCGGGCGTCACCCAGGGCGTCGCGGAAGGCGCGGCGGACGCTGGACTCGCGCTGGGCGCCCGACGGGGCGGCGGCGGCGTCCCGGGCGGCCTCTGGGCGGCGGGCGCGCAGGCGGCTCAAGATGGCGGCCCTGGCGGCGCGGTCGCCCAGGACCCCGGCGGCGGCGGCGGGGATCGAGGGTTCGGCGGCGCCCCG
>CAZNZH010000551.1:0-4391 GCA_964577445.1 uncultured Myxococcales bacterium | reverse complement strand
CGTGGCAGGCTGCTGTCCCAACGGCTGGTTCGCGGCCACCGGCTGCACCGCGGATTGCGTCGGCAAAGCCTGCGGCGACGACGGCTGCGGTGGGAGTTGTGGTGGCTGCGTAGCGACCAAAGTGTGTACTGGATCCGGGGAATGCGTCGCGGAGGAGGTGCTCATTGTGGCCGGTACATTCACGATGGGGTCGCCTGCGAGCGAGCTCGGGCGTTACGCCGACGAGACGCAGCACTCGGTGACGCTCACGCGCAGCTTCTATCTGCAGACGACGGAGGTGACGGAGGGGCAGTGGGCGGCCCGGATGGGCAACGACCCGTCATCCGACGCGTGCGGGGCTGACTGCCCGGTGGAGAATGTGAACTGGTGGGAAGTGCTGGCCTACGCGAACGCGCTGTCGGAGTCGCAGGGTCTCGCGGTGTGCTACACGCTTGAGGGATGCAGCGGCGTCTCGCCTGGCAAGGGCATGGAGTGCGCGGGTGTGAGCGTCAACGCTCCGGGCGGCGACCCATACCAGTGCGCGGGGTACCGCCTGCCGACCGAGGCAGAGTGGGAGTATGCCTACCGGGCGTTCGGCCCCTTCAGCACGACGGCGTTCTACAACGGCGACATCACGGACACGAGTTGCGGCGACCCGAAGCTGGATCTCATCGGGTGGTACTGTGGCAACTCGGGCTCCGAGAAGCACCCCGTCGCGCAGAAGGCATCGAACGCGTGGGGGCTGTACGACATGTCGGGAAACGTGTGGGAGTGGTGCTGGGACCGGCTCGCGGACTACCCCTCGGGCTCTGCGATCGACCCACACGGGCCAGAACAGGGCTCGTACCGGGTGTACCGCGGCGGTTCGTGTCTCAACTACGCGGCCGGCGCTCGCGCGGCGTCCCGCGACTACTGGACCCCCGACGGCCGCGGCGACTTCCTCGGCTTTCGCCTCGCCAGGTCGGCGCCTTAGGCGCCGGGCCGCTCCCTTGACTCTTGATCCCTCGCGGCCTTGGGTTCGCGACTCGAACAGAGCGGAGGTGGCTCGAAGGGACCGAAGCGAAGCCGGTCCCCGAGCTGCCTCCGCGGCGGGTCGAGCACGAGCGGTCGGTGGTGGACCGCGGGGGATGCAAGGGGGTGTCCCCCTTGCTGGGTCCAGGGCAAAGCCCTGGTCGCGCGTGATCGCTTCCGTGCCCTGACCGGGCGATGGCGCGGGTTTGGACGACGCGGGCTCGCACCTAGAAGTGGAACGCGCCCTTCGCTTTGGACTTGGGCTTCGGCTTTGGCGAAGGCTTTGATGCTGCTGCCTTGGCGGCGCGGTGCGGGCGGGGTTTGGGGGCGGTCAGGGTGGCTGTTAGCTCGGGGGTTTCGGCGTCTAGGAGGTCGCTGGTGAGGTCGGCGGTGCCGGTCTGGCCGTCCGGGTGGGTGAGGTTGAGGGGGATTGGGTGGGCGGCTGTTAGTTTTTTCAGGTCGGCGGGTTCGAGGGTCCAGTTGAAGGGGGTGGTTCCGAGGACTTTCGGGCTTCCCTTGCGGCGGACTTTGGCTCCTGGTGGGTCGGAGGCGATGCGGATGACCACTGGCGCCGGGGTTGGCGGTTCGGGTTCGGCGGGTTCGGGGAGGATGGCTGGGGCCGCGTCGCCGGGGTCGGCCGCGGGGTCGGCTGCGGCGGCTGGTTCGGGGTCGGCTGCTGCTGGCTCGGGGGTGGGGTTGGCCGCGGGCTCCTCGAAGGGGATCGCTGCTGCTTCGGCGGCGGGTGCGGCTGCCGCCTCGGCTGGTTCGGCTGGCGCGGGCGTCGATGGATTCGGTGTTGCCGGTTGCTCGGTGGGCGGCTCGGCGCTGGCCAGCTCGGCCGCCGCGGCTCGTGCGGGCTGGGTTGCCTCGGCCACGGACGAAGAATTGCCGCGCGTCAGCCAGTAGCCTGCGCCGCCTGCCATCAGGAGCAGCGCTGCGAGCGCCGCGACGACTGCGGCGGTGCTCACTGGCGGGGTTGGCTCGAGCGGCGGGAAGGCGCTTCGTGGGGGGATGCCGGTGCTTGCGGAGTTTTCTGGGAGCCGTGCGGCTATGGGTGCAGCGCGCGGCCGAGGGCGCAGCGTGGGTTGGGGCTCCGACAGCGACGGGGAGGGCAGCGGCGTGGTGTGCCCGCCTCTGGGCGCGGCGGCGACCGGGGCGGCGGCGTTCGGAGCGAGGGCGATCGGGCCCACCGATAGTTGTGCGGTGAAGTTGGACTCGGTGTCCGCGACCCCGAATCCCGGCAGCGCGTCCGACGTCGTGGCAGCGACGTGCCCGGTCGTGCTGGCCGACAGCGCGACCGCGGATTTGAGCTGGGCCAGGCGCATGAGCACGTCTTGGGCTGATGCCGGGCGGTCGCAGCGGTCCTTCGCCAGCATCGCCAGGATCAGGGCCTCCAGCTCGGGGGGGCAGGCGCCCGGCGCGACCTCGCTCAGCGGTGGCGGCGGGGCGTGGAGGTGGGCGTGCATGTAGGCGTAGATGCCGGACTGGGTTCCCTTCTCGAAGTGGAAGGGCGCTCGGCCCGCCAGCATCTGGTACGCCATGCAGCCGATCGAGTAGATGTCCGCGCGTCCGTCGAGCTCTTGGCCCCGCCACTGCTCCGGCGCCATGTAGCGCGGCGTGCCCAGGGCGCGGCCCGCCGTGTTGGCGCCTGTGGAATCGAGGGATCGCGAGATCCCGAAGTCCAAGACCTTGACGAAGTCCCGCTCCAGGAACTGGTCCAGGAGCATGATGTTCTCGGGCTTGATGTCGCGGTGCACAATACGGTAGCCGTGGGCCTCGTGGAGGCTCTTCAGCACCTGCTCGGTGATGTGGACGACCCGCGCCGGGGCGAGGCGGCCCTCGGCACGCAGCGCGGCCATCAGCGGCATGCCGTCGACGTGCTCCATGATGAGGTAGAGCAGCCCGTCGTCGGCGCGGCCGAAGTCGCTGACCGTGACCGTGTTCGGGTGCTTCAGCTTGTGGGTGTTCTGGGCCTCGATGTAGAAGCGCCGCACGGCGTCGGCGTCCTCGGCGATCTCAGGCCGCAAGAGCTTCACCGCCACATGGCCGCCCGTCTGCAGGTGGCGCGCGCGGTAGACCGAACCGAAGCCGCCGGAGCCGAGCTTCTTCTCGACCTCGTACTTGCCGAGGAGCTTGTACCCGATCAGCGGATCGTGGCGCTCGACGGTGGCGAGCTCGGCCTCGTCGACCGTCGGCCGGCCGTCCCTGGCGCAGATCCTCGCTTCGGTGCGGGTGTCACAAGCTGGGCAGACGCGCATGGCTCCGAGCCTCCGGGCGGGACGCTAGCACGCTCGGAGGCGGTCGTCCCGCGCCGCGTGCGCGATAAGTAACCCGTGGGTGCGATGCAAGAGAGGTCCGCCGCATCCCTTCGTACTCCTCTGGTTTTCTGATTGATATGGCGACATTCGCTCAGTGCCTTGCTGCTTCAACCGACGGGAGTGGAATGTGAATGCGGCACTGGCATGGAGCGAGGGGCTGGGGGCTGCTCGAACGACGCGCTCGGGGACCGGATGACCGAGCTGGCGGCGTGTATCTGCTGAAGGGACGCCTCGGGCCCGACGACGGCGCGCTGCTGCTACAAGCGCTCGAGGCGGCCCGGGAGCTGGTGCGCGGGGATCTTTCCGCGGAAAGATCCGACGCCCTCGGGAAGCTCGCGGAGAGCTGGCTGGCCCACGGTCCGGGCGAGCTCGCGGGCGGCGAGCGGCACCAGGTCATCGTACACGTCGACGCCGCGACGCTCGCCGACCCGCGAACGTCTGCACCGGTCCACGCGCTATGTGCGTAGTGCGGGGGTCAGGTACCGAAGCCCGTTGTTGTAGCGAGCGACCTCCCCTGTGGGCAGTGCGGGGGTCACACACCGCTACCGGCGACGAATTCGCTGAGCCGGAGCGTCCGGAGCCCCCGAAACCGCGCGAAGTCGCGGTCGTCACTCAGCAGCGCGCTCGCTCCAGCTTCGCGACAGAGGGCAGCGATCTGCGCGTCGCAGATCAGGTTGCCGCTGGCCCCGGAGTCGGCGAGCGCCGCCTCGAACAGCGCAAGGTAACGTCGCCCCGGCAGCAGCAGGCGAGCCGACGGGCTAGACAAGAGCAGCCGGATTTGGCCAAGCGCCTCGGGCGCCGGCGTCGGGGGCCTAAACACCCGCGGGTGACTCACGACGCGCACAAACTCCCCGACGCAAAACACGGGCATGCCCCAGGGCGCATCACCTTCAGCCAACGCGACCAGTGCGCGCACCGCCGAGTCATGCTGAGGCGACTCGGCCCGGTCGGCGTAAACCAGGATGTTCGTATCGACAGCAATCATGGCCGGTGTTCCGCGGTCACGCGCTCAGAAGGTGTTCCCATATTCTCAGAAGGTGTTCCCATATTAAACGATCGTGACACACCGCCGCAGGAGCATGC
>CAZNZH010000550.1:0-4392 GCA_964577445.1 uncultured Myxococcales bacterium | reverse complement strand
CGCGCAGACGCTCGCTTCGCCCTCGGGGACCCGCCCGGCGACGTGCTGGCCGAGCTGCTGGGCGCGGCGCGCTGCTGGGCAGAACACGCCGCCCTCTACCTGCACACGCTGCCGCTGAACCGCTTGCGTAGCCGCCGCCTGACGCCGCTAGAGCTGGCGCTGGTCACGGGCGACTCGGCGGTCGTGGGGGCCCTGAGCGACGGCGTCGCCACCGACGCCATGAGCGTGATGGCGCACACCGAGGCGGAGGCCCTGTCGCGGGAGCTCCACACCGTCGCCGGGGGGCCGATCACCGAGCCACCGGCGGATCTCATGGGGGTCGCGGGGCGCCTGGGGCTGCTCTACTGGCTCGCCCTGGGCGCGGTCCTGCGCGGGGAGCGCGCGGCCTTCGAGGCGACGCGGCTGCTGGCGGAGCCGCTGCGCGAGGGCCTCCCCGACCGGGGCCCCCTCGCCCGCCTGGCAGCGCTCCACGCCGCCCTCGCCGCGGTGAGCGCTGGCGACGCCCTCGCCTGCGCCGCGGCCATCGCCCGCCACAGCGCGCTGCACCACGCCGAGGCCCCCGCGCGCGCCGCCGCCGCCGCCCCCGACGACCCGCCCCACCCAGGCGCCATCGACCTCGCCGGCCTCGCCACCGCACAAATCGCCGCCGCCTTCGGCCTCGACGTGCGTCCCGGCTTGCGAGCCGCGGACCCTTCCCCGTATGGTCCCGCCGATCCGGGGCCTCGCCCCCGGTCCACGCTGCTCAGCCTCCTTGACTCTCTCGCCGGCTGAGCCACCCCTCCGACCGACCGGGCGCCCCATGCATGTCATCCCACTGGATCGGGACGCCCCGGAGGTCTGGACCATCCGCCCGGCCGCAGACGCGCTGCGCCGCGGCGAGCTGGTGGTCGTCCCCACCGACAGCATCTATGGCGTCGCCTGCGACCCGTGGAACGCCTCAGCGGTCGGTGACCTCTACAAAGCCAAAGGCATGGACCACTCCAAGCGCTGTAGCATCATGTGCGCCGACCTGCGCAGCATCGGCGCCGTGGCGCGCGCGGTGCCCAACGATGCCTTCAAGTTCATGCGCGACCACTTCCCCGGGCCATACACCGTGTTGCTGCTCGCCTCCCGCGACCTGCCGCGGCGGGCGACGGGCGGGCGCAAGACCATCGGCGTGCGGGTGCCCGACCACGCGGTCAGCCAGGCGCTGATCGAGGATTTTGGAGGCCCGGTGCTGATCACCAGCCTCCCCGGGTGGGTGCCGGGAGAAGAGCTGGACCCGGTGGGGACGGCCGAGCACATGTTCATCCGGCCCAGCGTCGTGCTCGACCAGGGCCCGCAGATCGCGACGCCCTCGACCGTCATCGACTTCACCCTCGAACCGCCTGAGCTCGTCCGCCTCGGGATCGGGGCCGTGGACCTGATCGAGTGATCGGCGGCGAGCCCGGCCCGCGCCGGCTGACGCCCTCGACGATGCGCGGCCGCGGCGCTACATTCCGTTCGTCCGAAGGTGGAGGGCTGCTGGTGAGGGTGACGATGCGCGGGCGAGCGTGGATGGCGGCGATGCTGCTCGCGGCGTCGGTCGTCCTGGCGCTGAGCGCTGGGTGCACGCGCCGAGCGCGGACGGGCGAGCCCTGTCGCGTCCAGAGCGACTGCGCGATCGGCCTGCTGTGCGAGGTCCACCACTGCCACCGGCCCGGCGACCCATCGGCCGCGGGCATGCAGCCCATGATGGTGGCGCTGCCTCGCCCGGCGCAGCCGCCGCGCGAGATGGAGACGATCTCGGAGGCGGTCCAGGCCGCCGCCCGCGACGTCGGCTCACCGGTGACGGCCGACATCTTCACCAGCCGGCTCATCCCCGAGCGCATGGTCGCCGCCGACGGGCAGGCCTACCAGCCCGAGCTCGCCGCGCGGCGGCTCAGCTCAGCGGTCGCCGCGCTCGCTCGCGACGTCGACGGGTTCTCGTTGGGGCGCAAGGTGACCCTGGCGAGCACGGAGGCGGCCGCCCACGGCATGGTCGCCGTGAAGAACGAGACGGACATCCCCATCATCGTGGGGGCTGCGTTGCGGGCCGCCGAACGGCGCGAGGCCATCCCGCTGATCCTGCACCCAAACCGCGTCGACTACGCACTCGCAGCGGGCCTGTGGCGCCTCAAGCAACGGATCAAGGGAAAGACGCCGGTCGCGTTTGTGTGCGTCGCGGGATCCTTCTGCCCCGTCGTCCAGCCCCTCGAGCCGCCCCGCAAGGGCGCCTGGTCGGACGCGGCCACGGCCAAGATCCGCGAGGTCGAGGGGCTCTTCAGCGAGCGCCGCGCGTCCATCGTCGAGGCGTTGCGCGCGCAGAGCATCGAGCCGCTGGCCATGCGGCCCCGTGACGGCGTGCCCCCCGACGCCGTCGCCGTGGTGCTGGCGGGGCCGCTCGCGGCGCTGAGCGAGGCCGACGTGGCGTGGTTCGCGTCCCTTCGCGAGTCCAACGTCGGGTTCATCGCGCTGCTCCCGGGCGCTCGCCAGGTCGCGTCCAGCGGCCGCTTCGACGCGGTGGAGGGCGACGACACACCGCTGCTCGACGCCCTCGGCCTCGCCTCAGAGCACGCGCTGTTGATGGACAGCGCCACGCGCGCGGATTTCCTGGTGCCGGCGGCCGACGGCCTGCCCATGGCGCTCCCGCTGGCCATCGAGGCGGTCGACATCGCCGAGCAGCACGACGCCACCGCCGGCGTCAGCGAGCTGTCGCTGCCGGTGGTGCGGAGCTTCGTCGTCGCGCCGTCCGCGGCCCGCACGGTGCTCTATTGGGCACGCGCGGCGTCGAGCGCGGTCAAGCTGCCGGCGGAGGCCACGCCAAAAGGCATCGCGGACGCCGCCGAGCAGGTGGTCGCCACCACGCGCCGCGCCCTGGCGGTCGCGATCGACGCGCGCCGCGGCGGGCGAGCCGTGGTCATCGGGTCCGATCTCGGGCTCGAGTCCATGTCGGCCGAGCAGTTGCTTGAGAAGCTGTTGGCGGATCCGCCGGCCGATCTCGAGGCGGCGCTGACGGGCTACGTGGTGGCGGCCCGCGCTTATGTGGCGGCCGGCAAGGCGTCCAGCGCGCTCAGCGGGAGAGCCCTGCGGGCGCTACACTCCGCGGTGCACTGGGTCGGCGTCCCCCGAGGGATCCAAGACCTGATCCCGTAGGCCATAGGGGCGCCTGACGCCTTCTCCGGAGGCCGCGCATGAGCGATCGCGTCGACGTCGTCATCATCGGGTCGGGTTACGGGGGGAGCGCCGTCGCCGCGCGCGTCGCCCCGCACGGCCGCGTCTTGATCCTCGAGCGCGGGCGGGTCTACAAGCCCGGCGACTTCCCGCAGCACCTCCCGGGGCTGGTGCGCGCCTACCACAGCCGGCGTAACCCGCTCGGACTGTGGGGGCTGCGCCTCGGCCGCGGGACGGGCAACGCCTACGTCAGCGGCGTCGGCGGCGCGAGCCTCGTCAACTACGGCATCACCCAGGCCCCCGACGACCACGTCTTCGCCGACTGGCCGCTCTCGCGCGGCGAGCTCGCGCCCTACTACGCGCGCGCCAACGCCGTGCTGCGTCCGAGCCCGGCACCCGTCGCCGACGACCTCGGCGACAAGGGGCTCCTCGACCTCCTGGAGCCCGGCCGCCGCGTCGACCTGCACAACACCATCGACTGGGACCGCTGCACCTACTGCGGCTTCTGCGTCCCGGGCTGTAACCTCAGCGCCAAGCGCTCCCTCGACACCACCTACCACCCGCTCGCGACCGCTTATGGCGCCGAGATCCGCGCCGAGCGTGAGGTCGTCGGCCTCGCCTCCGACGCGCGCGGCGGCTGGCGCCTCATCGTCCGCCGCACCGGCGGCAGCCCCAAGGACGACGAGACCATCGGCGCCCGCCACCTCGTCCTCGCCGGCGGCACCTTCGGCACCCTCGACCTCCTTTACCGCGACCGCGCCCACATCCCCCTGAGCGACTGGTTCGGCCGCGCCATGACCATGAACGGCGACGGCCTCGCGTTCCTCTACAACACCTCCCACCCCATCTCCGGCCACCACGGCGCCCCCATCACCACCTCGGTCCACGTCCCCTTCACCGATCCCAGCGGCCGCGAGCGCACCCTGAACATCATGTCGGGCCGCATCCCGAGGATCGCCACGCGCCTGTCCGCCCTCACGCTGGCGCTGCTGGCCAACGTCCTCGGCCAGAGCGAGGGGCCGCGCGACGCCGCCAGCGCCCGCGCCCGGCGCCGCCTGCTGGACCTCGTGCGCACCGGCCCGCGCGGCGCCCTGGCCCACACCCTGATGTACAAGCTCGACGCCGAGGACTCCTCGGGCGGGCGCGCGGTCTTCGACGACCAAGGCCGCTCGGCCCTGGAGTGGCCCGACTACCAGGACGACCCCATCGTCCGCTTCGCCG
>CAZNZH010000549.1:1969-4392 GCA_964577445.1 uncultured Myxococcales bacterium | reverse complement strand
CCTGCCGGCTGGTACGAGAATGGATCCGACAGGAACGCTCGGAAGTGCGCGCGCGCGAGGTCAACGATCCATTCTTCCGTGTCCTTGTCACCCGCGGTTCGGCGGCGCCAGATGGTTAGCAGCTCCTCGTCGCTAATCCCAGCGAGCCAGCGCGCGTAGGACGCCTGGTCGAGGCCGTGGAGGTCCAGTTGATAGGAGAGATGGGCCGCCTCCGAGTCCATGTAAATCTGGCGGTACGTCAGACCCTCTTCCGTGAGACGGACCAGCCGATAGCTAGCGTGCCGTGTGTACTTCTGGCAGACAGGGGGCACGTTGAGCAGGAGAGTGCCACCCTCGTCGACGTAGAGTTCATCTCGGTGGAAATGCCCCGTAAGCTCAACCTCGACGTCGTACTTTCGCAACAGCGCGAGATACCGCGTGAGGTAGCGGTTTTGCCACGCGCGCTTGAGCGACTTCCGAAAGAAGTTGGGGTAGGGCGGGATATGGTGGAAGACCACCAGCCGCTGGCCCGCCTCTCGCGCCTCTCGCATCAGCTTCGTGAGCTTCTGCAACGCGCGCTCTGCCAGCTCGTCCGAGTCGGGCGATCGACGCCGCTCGTTGAACAACTGCGAGTCGATTCCGATGAGTGTCAGGGGGCCGTAGTCGACGCGATACGGGGGGACTTCATCGGGGAAGTTTCGCGCGTAGCCACGGATTCGTTGAGGTGAGGGGTCAAACGACTCGTCGTGATTGCCCGGCACGACGTGGCTCGGCATCTCAAGTTCGCCGCGAGTCGCTTTGAATTCGGCCAGTTGGTCCTTGCGAAACGTGTCGGTCAGGTCGCCCAAGATCAGGACGAAGGCCGGCCGGGGCCGAAGCGCGTTTATGGCAGAGACCACGCGTGCGAACGTCGCTCCATCATCCTCGCGGCCGACGTGTGCGTCTGAGATGACCACGAAGCTGAGCAAGGTCTTCCGGCCATCGTCGGGCCAGGGCGCGTTGGCATCGACCCAGGGCGCGAACTCCACAGCGGGCGGTGGCTGCGCCGCGGTGGGCGGCAGCTCTGCCGCAGTCGGCGCAGTGGCGACCTCCGCAGCTCCTGCCCCAGAGCCGCCGCTCGACCCTCCCTCCGCCGGCAGCGCCATCGCCACCGGCCGTATGGACTGTGGTGGCCCGCAGTTGCCGGCTACGGTAGCGCAGAAACCAATGGAGACCCCGGTCCCGAGGGCCAGCAAGACGGCCGCCGCAGCCCGGCCGCGGCGCAGGTTGAGCGCAGGTGCCGGCGACCCCAATGGAGGCGGGTCGGTCGCCGGCGTCGGCTCGGGGCGACGGGTCCGTGTGGGTGGTTCACTCATAGCGAGTGTCCAGCGAACCGCCATTCCGCTCCAGCCCGCCTTCGCCGATCGTGAAGTTGGCCACGATGGTCGCGTTCTTGTAGCGGCGCGCGAACATGAACTGACAGGTGTCGAGGTCAGACGAGAGATAGCCGCGCACGATTGTCCCGCTGCCCGGGAGCGACGCGGCGACATGGAACTGTCTCGCGCTGCCCCCGGCCTTGAATTCGTACAGGTGCATCCGAGCGCTGCTCTCGTCGTACGTCATGAACTGGACGACCTCCGAGCCTCCATCCGGCGGCCGCCATGCCTTCACGGACTGAAGCGGGCCGGCTAGGTAGATCCCGCTGCCCAACTCCCCCGGCGCTCCTGCGATGCGGGCCACTGTGTTCAGCCCGTCGGTCCACCCGATCGCCTGCCTTGCGCCGTGCCGTCCCGACAGCGGAATTGAGAACCGCTTCTCCGGGCTGAGCCCGTACCTTGCGGCGATCCCCGACAGATCATCCGAGCTGCTAGGCAAGGACCTCCCTTTCATGTCCTCCGCGCTCCAATCGCAGGTCAGCGGCTCCTGATTTGTGTTGCCTGCGCTACAGTCACCCACGCGGTATCCGGTGAGCGAGAGCGTCGTCTGGGTTTGCTTGCGCCCGCCCGCCCCGACCTCGACAACCACCCCGACGAACGGGTCGACCTGCACCTGCTGAAGCGTCACCGTATTCGCGCGGTAGGCATGCAGCGTCTCACCGTCAACCTTGTAGGGACTGGAGCTTCCGCTGTCCGGCAGGCAGTAGTCCACGTCCGCGCTGTCGGGACGCCGCACGCAGGAGTCGGTGACGACAACGTCATAGATCCGAGGCGGGGACGGGCCGCCCGCGTCGCGCAACGTGACGAGCTTCCCATCGGGGTGCGAGGTCACGCTAACCACCGAGCGCAGCAGGTAGTAGGTGATGGGGGCCACCTCGTCGGCGGTGTTCTTGGTCGACGTCCGCGACGCCTTGTAGACCCAGAGGTTTCCTGCCTTCCAGGTCTCGGGGCCGAATCGGGCGCCGCCGGAGCCGGACGGGGGACACTGCGCCGCAGCCGGCTCGACGGACTTGACTTCTTCCACGGGTG
>CAZNZH010000549.1:0-1959 GCA_964577445.1 uncultured Myxococcales bacterium | reverse complement strand
AACGTCGATGAGGCCGCCACCCGCTCCGGTGCCGTTTGGAGGATCGTCGAGAGCGCCGGTTGAACCGGCTGCCGCCGCCTCTGACGGCGGGCGAGCGGCACCATCTCGCATGGCGAAGACAGCGATCCCTACCACGAGCGCCCCGACCAGCGCCGCCGACCCAGCCAAGACGATCGCCGATGATCGCGGAGCCTGCGCGGCGGGCGTCGAGTCCGGCCGCGATGGGTTTTCCGGCCGCGATGGGTTCTTAGGCTCTCCCGGTGGAGGAGCCGTCGCCGCGCGGGCCGGCGAGGCTGGAGGGCCAGGACCGTCCGCGCCCGTGCCTCCGAAGCCGGGCAACGTCGCGGCATAGGCGGCCGGCCCGTCGCCTTCCAGCACCGTGGGCGGCGACTTGGCTGTGCCGCCGAGCGCTTCCGTGGCTGCCTTGAGCTCCGTAACCGTCGCGTAGCGATCGTCACGATCGGCGGCCATAGCCTTGGCCACGATCGCGTCGAACCCGGCTGGTAGATGGGGGTTGAACGTAGAAGGCGGTGTCGGCGCGTGGCCCGAGAGGACGAAGTGCGTGACCTGGTACTCGCTATGCTCACCGTAGGGGAGCTGCCCCGTCGCGAGCTGATACATGATCGCGCCCAGCGCATAGACATCTGCGCGTCCGTCAAGATCCTCGACCCCCTTCAACTGCTCGGGCGGCATGTACGACGGCGTACCCAGGACCGCTCCCGCGCGGGTCTTCGCGGCGCCACCCTCATTGGCGAGGAGCTTCGCGATCCCGAAGTCCGCGACCTTCGGAATGAACCCCGATGGGCCGGTGTCCAGCAGGATGTTTCCTGGCTTCAGATCGCGATGGATCACGTTGTTGTGGTGTGCGGTCGCAACCGCATCCATCACCGGCAAGATCAGATAGCGGAATTCGCCCCACGGGAGACTGCCCCCGCGTTGCATCAAGTACTGCTCGAGACTTGGACCTCGAACGAAGTCCATGACGATCGCGAGCAACATCCCCTCCTCCACCGCATCGACGGCCCGGACTATGTTGGGGTGCAGGATGTTGGCCTGGATCAGCGCCTCGTTGACGAAGCGCTCGCGAACCCTGGGGTTGGTCGCGTAGGTATCCGCCAGTACCTTGATGACGACTTCGCGTTGTAACTTGGCGTCATGCGCGCGGAACACCCGCCCCATCGCACCGGCACCGAGTTCCGCCTGGATCGTGTAGCGACCCTGTTCGCCAAGCTTTCTACCGGTCCATTCCACCAATGCCCCCTCTTCGCGAACGGTGTCGAGTCGCTCCGCCAACCGCCATCAAGAACCGTGTCGTGCGGAGCCGGGTGATGATGCCGTTCGCTGTCTGGAACCGTCAACGTCACGCGGGGCCGCCACTACAGATCAGCCTCCCCGCCCCCTTCCGGGCCGCCATCCGCCGATCCCGCCTCGCGACCAGGTGCGCTCTGAGGCGGGACGGGGTCGATCTCGTCTCGCGCCCAGGACGTGAGTCGATCGATGAGAATTTCCCGCAGCACGGGATCGACTGACTTACCGAGATCGCGCCGCTCCAGAGGGTCGTTTGCGAGGTCAAAGATCCTGAACCGGTTGTACGGGACGACCCAGATGATCTTGTACGGCCAGTCGACCATCCCCTTCTGCGGCAGCGCAGTGTCCTTGTGTTTCTCGAAGAACACGGGCCGCGGCGCGTCGGACTCGCCGCGCAGCCACGGCTCCAGGGACTGACCGCGAATCGCGCCTTCCGGCGGGGGCGTCGTCGCCAGCCCCAACACCGTCGGGAGCAGGTCGATCAGCGAGACGGGCGTCCGTACGCGCCGCTGCTGAATACCCGGGCCTACCGCGATGAGAGGCACGCGCACGACTTCATCGTAGAGATTCGGCCCATGATAGCGTTGGCCGTGATCCTCGGACTCATCGAGCCCCTCGTGGTCGCGCGTTCTCAAACGCAGCAAGGCCGAT